>JAGLDW010000140.1 GCA_023145395.1 Lentisphaeria bacterium
TTCTCCGGACTGCGGGTGGAAGGCGTGGAAACGGACCTGCTGGCCATCGCCGGCGGAATTGCCCCCGACGTGCTCTACGTGAACTTCCGCAAAAGCGACACCTACATCCAGGCGGCCTTCCTGCATCCACTCGATCTTCCCGAGGACGACTATCTCACCAGTATGACCGAAAAGGATCAGAACTTCCGCATCCACCGCAAGATCTGGCCCGTGATCCGACGGCGTGGGCCCGGCGGCGCCAAACAAGTTTGGGCCATCCCCTACGGCGGCGCCCTTGGCAAGGTGCTGCTCTACCGCAAGGATCTCTTCGACGAGAAGAAGATCCCCCATCCGAACAAGGACTGGACCTGGGACGACCTGTACGATGCCTGCCGGAAAATCACCAATCCCGCGCGAAAGATCTACGGACTGCGGCTCGGGCGCGGCAAGCACGAATCCTGGTACTGGATCACCTTCCTCTGGTCTGCGGGCGGCGACATCCTCACCTATGACGAACCCAGCGATCAGTGGAGCGCGGTCTTCGACTCCCGCAATGCGGCTGTCGCACTCGACTTCTACACCCAAATCTGCACCGAGCGCTGGAAGGACGCCGAGGGACGCCAGCGCTACGGATACGCCTACAAGGAAGCCAAGGACAGCCAGGTGAAATGGGAGCGCGGCGAGATCGCCATGATGTTCAACTACATCGATGAAAAACTGTTTTCCGTCATCAATCCCGACGTGACCGGCATGTGTCCCGTTCCTCTGGGCCCACCCATCGGGCCGAACGGCGAACGCATACGCGGCGGCGAGCTGAACAGTCGCATGATGGGACTTTTCGGAGGGATCAAAGACAGGCTTGTGCAAGATGCCGCCTGGGAGTACATCCGCTTCTACGACTCGAAAGACGCGATGGAGATCAAGACGCGGATCATGGTCGAGGGGGGACTTGGACGCTTCATCAATCCCCGGTACCTCAAGCTGTACGGATACGACGAGCTCGTCCGTCTCGCCCCACGCGGGTGGGCGGAAACTTTCGAAATCGCCATCAGCACAAGCCAGCCCGAGCCCTATGGCAAGCACAGCAACCTCGCCTACGACATCATCACCGGACCAATCCAGGAGGCGGAAAGCCTGGCCATGGAGGGAAAGCTTCCCAAAGACGAGGAAGAGCGGCTCGACGTGCTGCAGGCGTTGCTGCACCGGGGTGCGAACAAGGCGCGCAAGGACATGCTGGGCGCGGTGCCCCCACGCGAGATGCTGCTTCGCCGCATCGTGGCTGCGGTGGCGCTGGTCGGGATCGTGATCGCCTTCGCCCTGGTGTTCGTGAAGGTGGTGAGATCCTTCACGCCTCCGGCGATCGAGGGACAGCAGAAACCGGGCTGGGAGTTCCGACGCTATGCGTGGGCCTACGTGCTGCTACTGCCCGCCGTGTTCAGCATTCTCTTCTGGCGCTACCTGCCGCTTCTGCGCGGATCGGCCATGAGCTTCCAGGACTATCGCATCATGGGTGGATCGTCGTGGATCTGGCTCGACAACTACGCGAATGTGCTCTGGGAACCCGGTTGGTGGATGGCGCTCTTCAACTCGCTGCGCTACACCGCGCTCGTGGTGGGACTGACATTCCTGCCGCCCGTCGTCCTGGCGGTGCTCCTCCAAGAGGTGCCACGCGGCAAGATTCTCTACCGCACGCTGTTCTATCTCCCCGCCGTGATCACCGGCATCGTGGTCGTCCTGCTCTGGAAATCCTTTTATGAAGGCACCGAGAAAGGGACGTTGAACGCCATCGTGATGCGCATTCCCGCCATCGGCTTTCTCATCATCGGCATCATCCTCTTCCTCGCCGTCGGCTTGTTCGCGCGCAGGCTCTGGTACCATGAGATCCGCGTCTGGTCTATCGTCATCCTCCTCGCCGCGATCGCCATGCTCTACACCTGCGTCGCCCTTTCCTCGCCTGTGTTCCGACAGGAGGGAATACCCTTCTGGCAGGCATTGTTCCAGTGCATTCCTGAGCCCTACCGCTGGCTCAACGACTCTGACACCGCCCTGCTCTGCTGCGTCATGCCCATGGTCTGGGCCGGCATGGGGCCTGGCTGCCTCATCTACCTGGCCGCTCTCAAGGGCATCCCCGACGACTACTACGAAGCCGCGGACATCGATGGCGCCACCTTCATCGACAAGATCCTCTTCACCGTCGTGCCCACCATCCGCCCCCTGCTGATCATCAACTTCGTCGGCGTCTTCATCCGCTCCTGGTATGGCGCCACCGCCAACATCCTCGCCATGACCGGAGGGGGACAAGGAACAGAAGTCGTGGGCCTGCACATCTTCTACAAGGCCTTCATGTACCTCAATTTTGGCGAAGCCACCGCCATGGCCTGGCTCCTCGGCTTCATGCTCATCGGCTTCACCGTCTATCAGCTCCGCATCCTCTCCCGCATCGAGTTCCGAGCCACCGGAAACATCGACAAGTAGACGATGCCGCCCAAACGAGCAACCCGGCTCGTCGCTGCATTCCTCGACTCGGCTTCGGCCCTCCGGTGGCCAAGACTTGCTTCTTGATATCAGTATTGGTATATTGTTCTCATGAATGAGTACGAAGTCAGACTGCTTGAGGATGTTGTGTGCTTCTTGCACGGACTACCTGCAAAGCTTCGTGCCAAGGCGTTCCGGGGCGTGCAACTTCTGCGAGCCCTGGGACCGGAATTGCCGATGCCGCATGCCAAGGCACTCAAGGGCACAGACGGCCTGCGAGAGTTGCGGGTCAAGTTAGCGTCCGACATCGTGCGACTGTTCTACTTCCATCACAAAGGAGAGGTCTACATCGTCACATCCGGCTTCGTGAAGAAGGGTGACAAGACTGATCCACGCGAGCTGCAGAGGGCGATCCGCCTGATGCGCATGTTCAAGGAGGATGCGCCATGAAGACATACGACTACAACGACGTGCTGAAGGAAGAACTGCGGAATCCCGAATTTTGCCGGGCGTACGAGGAGTTGGAGGAGGAGTTTGCCATTGCCAAGGAGGTGATTCGCCTGCGTATGGCCAAAGGTTGGACCCAGCGCGAACTGGCCGAACGAGCACACACATCTCAGCCGGCCATCGCGCGCCTGGAGTCCGGCAACTACCGTAACGTCAGCCTGTCATTCCTGCGCAAGCTTGGTGCCGCTCTGGGAGCTGTCCCCGTCGTACACATGCAACCCGTCGAAGGAGGAGCACTCCAACACGCCTGAATTTGGATGCGGTGTATTTCCTTTGGCGGCCGTTCCTTCGCGATGCAGATGACGACATGGTGTTGGAAGCGGCGGTTGCTGGTGGCTGCTCCCACATCGTGACCCACAACACAAAGGATTTCCGGGGAGTCGAGGAGTTCGGTTTGGCCGTTTTGACACCCGGACAATTTCTGCGGCTACTACGAGGTGCACCATGACTATATTGAGCGTACGACTGCCGGATTCGCTTCACAAACGCGCGCGTTCGTTGGCGAAAGAGGAACACATTTCCATCAACAAGGACGGACAGCACGCCGTAACAGAGCCGCGCGCAACGCAAGCGGTCTTGGTTTCGCCGATGACAACCCGAGCGGGCGCTAGGCAGGAAACCCTCACAACCCAAATCCGTGCACACCCATCAGGAATGCGCGCTGCGCGGCCTACTGGCGAACCGCGCCTTGCTCTGGACACGAAAAAACACCTGCGGAACTGACATGCGCCCTTCGCCGTAACCCCTCAGTCTCGAGGGTAACCGAGGATGGCGAACACCAGCGGCATCCCGAAGCACTTGGAGGGCGGTTGCCCTCAACCGCCGTGTCCCCACGTAACTGAGGCGTTACCCTTCGCCCGAGAAGACACTTGCCGTGTAATGCGAATGTGCTACATTGGCGATATGAACAAGACAGCTACAGTTCACGCTAGGATCGATTCAAAGACGAAAAAAGCGTCTGAACGGGTCCTTCAGAAAATCGGCATGACTCCCACCGATGCCGTACGCTTGTTGTACCGCCAGATCGCCCTCCGCAGAGAGTTCCCTCTCGAACTCCGGGTTCCCAACAGATTGACCGCAGCCACGCTGCGCAAGAGCGACTGCGGGGAGGAAATCGAGACGTTCGACTCCTTGGATGGGATGATTGAGAGCTGGAATGAATGAAGCTCTCCCAAACCGTTCAATTCAAGAAGGACGTCAAGCGGCAGATCAAGCAGGGGAAGGATCAGAAGAAGCTGATTTGGGCTATCGAGCTTCTGCTTGCCGGCAAGACCTTGCCGCCCAGGAGTAAGGACCATTCCTTGAGGGGTCCCTGGAAAGGCAGGCGCGACTGTCACATCGAGCCAGACTGGATCCTGATACACAGAAGAACTGAGTACGAATTACTTCTTGAACGGACCGGCAGTCACAGCGACCTCTTCTGACAATCGGGAAAAACCTGGGGACAGGCGAATTGTGGTGATGTCAACCAGCGGACATGCGATGACATTATTTCCCTGCCCCCATCCGCCAACAATCGACTTGTACGGACGGCGAGGACGCCGAAGCAGCAGAGCCGTACGGATACCGATGCCGATGCCGATACCGATACCGATACCGATGCCGATGCCGATGCCGATGCCGATACGATGCCGAAAATATTACTGCCTTGGTGGGACGCGGAAATAGGCGCGCGCTGTGCTGCCGGCGGCGAGTTCCCGCGCTTCGACGGACCAGGTTCCACCCGTGTCGTTAAGGGCAATCCAGCTGTTGATCGTGACCACGCCATCCTTGGCCGCGAAGGTGTCGCTGTACTCGCTGCGCGCTCCCTGGCCATCGCGTAGGGTCAGGCGCATCGGCACTAGTCCCTGCACGCAGGCACCACCTTTGTCCAGCACGCGCGCCACGATAGTGAAGGACTTGCCTCGCTCGGCCGTCTCGGGCACAACCAACTCCAGTCTGTCGATGCGCTGGGTCAGCAATGCGTACAGTTTCGCCGAAGCAGCGGAAAAATCATCCTCCCAGACAAGATTTCCTCCGACATTGGCCATATCCACTTCGCGTTGTGCGGTCAGATCATAGACGACCTCGATCTGGCCTGCGGGCGCCTTGATCCCCGCGTGGAGCGGTTCCCCCTGCTCGAGAATTGCCTGCCAGCGCTTGCCGACCCAGCCTGCGGAGCGCTTGTCGTTGACGGCGTAGATGTAGCGCGCGCCATGCCAGCGGCGTTCGTTCACCACCAGCCATGGATCGTCGGATGTGGGAACACGCGAACGCTCCTCGGAGAACAATCTTGAGATCTCCTCCACAGCTGCCCACATGCGCTCGATGCGCTTGGCGGCCGTGACGCCGTCGCCATGACGCAGTCGGTACCAACCCCACTGGGGCCAGACCATGTGATCCATGTCGCCCTGCACCGTCACAACATCGGGCACCGCGTAGCCCAGATTGTGGTCGGCCACCACACGCCCACCACCTTCCGCAAAGGACACAATTTTCTCATGCGCGCCACGGCTGACGACCTCGCCAAAGGGGATGAACAACGCCTTGTATCCCTTTAGCCCCCCCTCGGCCACCGTCTCCTCGTACACCACGTCCACAGGCAGGCCCGCGCGAAGAAACACCTCGTGCCAAGCGGAAAGCGCGGATTCAACACGCCAGGTCCCGCGAAATTTCTCGGCGAAGAGCTGGTTGGTGTGCGAGACCAGGAAGGCAACCTCGCGCGGGGCATCCTCCTTCAGATTGGTCAGAACCGGTCCCAGCGGTTTCCAGAACGTCTGGTAGAGATCCTCGACGGCCTCCCAACGATCCCGGTTCTGCGTCTTGGTCATCCAGCCTGTGTTCCAATGCCCGACCGCGTACACGGGGCGGCTGGAACTGTGCAGCAGTCCGAGCCGGATCACGCTGGCCGAGGGGCAGAGATTGACCGCGCCGGCCGTCCACTGCTTCCACAGCACCTGGACATAGTTGACGATGTGGTCGTTGCCTGGCTCGGCAAAGCCGCGGATCGCCTCGATCTTGAAGGGCAGCGTGAGGGGATTGGGCGTGGTGTAGGTCCAGTCCCACGGGTTGATGCCGTCGTGCCGATCGCGCACGAACGGCATGCGCTCGGCCGGATCGTGGAACACCAGGATCTCTGGCGCCGCCTCGTTGATGGCCTTGCGCATGTCTGTGGCAAGCGTGTTAAACCCCTCCCCCTTCAGCCAGAACCAACGGTAGAAGCGGAGCACGGGATGGTCGTCGTCGATCACGCCGTTGGTGGCCAGCCCAGGCATCTTCGTGTGGGGGAAGGCATACATGCTCTCGCAGCCCTCGGGGATGTCCCCGCCAAACTCCTCGCGAACGCGTTTGAGGCCCAGCGGAGAGAAATCGGGCTGGTTGTGGTTCTCGGTCTCGGAATTGATGTTCATCAGCCGGTAGGCGGGATAGGCGCCGTACTGTTTGGCATGGGTGCGGGCGAAATTGACGCTGAAATCGTGGAAGGCGGACGCGTACGGAAGCGGCAGGCGCGTGGGCTTCTCGTCCTTGCCCTTGCGATTGACCCCATACACTTCGGGAGGATAGAAATTTCCGTGATTGCTCTGCAGATTGGTTCCGCCGAGGATCCCGTGTTTGAGGCATAGATCGAGATTGTGAAAGCTTCCCTTTTCGGTCTTTGGTCCACTTCGTTCGGGTCGCGCGGACTCCGGCACGGGCTGGCCGCCGTGCTCCCAGTCGAGTGGCGTGGCGCGACCGCCGCCGATGCCCATGGTGTGTCCGTGCTTCGCATAGTCCTCGAGCGTCTCCTCGTCCCTCGGCAATCCCCAGGTGAAGTAGTTGAAGCGTTCGGGATTCCAGTTTCGAGCGATGCCGATGCGAATGACCTCGTCGCGCACGAGGCCCTCCCGCGGAATGCTGACCTGGGTCTTCAGCAAGTATTCCCCCGCCTTCAGCAAGCGCGTGTCGATGGGGAAATGCAGCGTCATTTCCTGGCCAGGCGCCAGTGTGTCGATCTCCTGCACCACAGAGGGGAAATAGGGTGCCACATCCACCCCCGCGTAGACCGGATTGTCAAAGACATCCGCGAACTCGATCCGCACGTGGGCGCGCTCGAAGGGAGCATCCCCCGAGTTGCGCACGGAGAAGGGAATCTTGAGCAGGCCGGTGTCGCGCAGAAAGTAGCGGGGCTTGAGCACATAGTCGAAGTGGAAATCACGGAAGAAGCGCGACCGTTTGGTCTTGGTGACCAGGCGCTCGACGTGCACGTTGTCCACTAGCACCTTGCGCCCCATCTCGCCCAGGGCGATTCCCCCCTTCTCAAAGTCGCCCGCGAAGCCCGTGACCACCTGCTGCCCATTCAAGTAGCCTGCCAGAAAATCGCCCGACACGGCCACTGCAAGGGTGAAGGGGAAGGTGTTGAGAGTATGCCCTTCGGACTCGCCGATGGTGTAGCGATTGCCATCCTTGCAGCGCACGAGCCGGAGCGTGTCCTTGCTCGACGCCTGCCATTCGAGCGCGTAGTAGTTCGCCGGATCCTGAAAGCGCACGGCCAGAAACACCGAACCCGCGCCGTCCAGCTCCTCCGCCATCTCGGCCGTGAACTTGTAGTCGTCCCACCAGGCTTCGCCATTCGTGGCCCATACTCCAAGCTCCTCGGGTCCCTGGCTGTCGGAGAGATCGCCGAAACGTCCGCGCAGACGCACCCAGTTCTCGCCGGCCACCGGACGCCAGCCATCGGGGGCGGGCGCGTCGAATTGGGTGTTCAGCAATTCCTTGCCAGCCAGCAGTTCCGCAACCGTTTGTGGACTCACCGCCTTGGCTGTGAGATCGAATCCATAGGGCATCCGCCCCAGCAAGCGCGCATGCGCGCCCCCCGTCACTCGGGCCACCACATGCGTATGCGCGCATCCGGAGACAATCTTGCCCCTCTTCTCGTACCAGGTTTTGAAGGTCGTGTCCGAAGCGCGAGTGACCGGCACCGAGGCCGACCAGACGCGCCCCTTCGCATCGGGATCGGTCACCGCCGGAAACTCCGTGCGCCCGTCGATGTTCAGGGGCTTGCCCGTGCGTCCGACAAGGATTTGAAAGGAGATGGCATCAACCTGCTCGGAGGTATTCAGATCAAAGCGCAGGCGATCGCCAACCGACACATAGCCGAAACCAGCCTCCCCCTCCTTTTGCTCATCCTCGAGCGTCACCTCCACCAAGTCGTCCGGTGAGGAATCGGTGCGGATCCAGTCGATGCGCACTTCGGGACCGGGCGTGCGGTCCCGGGGACCGAAGAGCATGAAGGACAGAGCATACGCGCCTTCCTTGATGCGGCTCAGTCCCTCGCAGCAGCGCAGATCGACACTGAAAAGGCCAGGACCGGACACCCCTTCCGCAAAGCTCATGCCCCCCGTGGAGGCATTGCCGATGGCGGTCTTTCCCGCGCCCTCTCCCAAACAGACGCGCAAGTAGGGCGCACCCTTCTCGCGCAGATCGCAGGGCACATAGCGTTGAACCGGCCAGTAGCTCCGGTCGGATGTCTCACGCAGCGTCAAAATGCCGTCCTTGACCGTCAGCGATGCGCACGGCGGCTCCTTCAATCCTCCCCAGCCACCGTTTCGACTCTCGTTCAGCTCGAGCTGGTCGAACGTGTCCTCCCACAGCACCCCCGGACGCGGACTCCGCACAAGCTGGGCATTGGCCACGAAAACCGCCAGGAAAAATCCCGCCAAGACGTGCAATCGAAAAAGGGAAAAGGCTCTCATATCATGATCTCCGGAAGTCTGTGTCATTGTAAGGGTCGGCGCGTCGCTGAACATGTCGTGTTTGTCGCATAATGAAAGGTCTCCTTTCATTTGCCCCGAATGTCAGGAGGCTCCAAGGCAAAGACAATTCTAACCACGAATGACGGATGACGGAAAGAAGAGATTCTCGCGCCCGTTCGTAGGGCTCACTCAAGACGCAGAGGCGCAGAGGAGGACAAATCGAGATTCAGAGTGTGACTATGGCATGGTTCACCATGCCCCAGGATCAATGGTCGGTGTAGAGGATTCCCAGTTGCATCTCCACGAGAGTCAGAGGCACCGTTTCCGTCGGCGATGACTTGAGGGTGATGGTGACTGTGTTCTCTCCTCGGCGCAGGATGTCATGGGGATGGGCTATCTGGAGGTGCAGGTATGCCTGGGCCACCGTTGGATGACTTTTGCCGCCCTTGCGTTTGCCCGTGGTCGGCAGCAAACGCCAGCCCATTCGACCTGCCTTCAAAGTCTTGCCATTGAGGGTCACCACAATGCGTTGCTGTTTTGTCACCTTGCCGACAAAGCCCAATCGCAGACCACAGTAGTCGGGTTTGGGAGTCTCTGGGGCGGTCAAGTCCGTTCCGACCAGGAGCGTGAACGACGAGGCGGTGTCGGGCTGTAGCTCACGGGGAACTTGCTTGCGGTACTGATACGTGTCTTCACGGTCGTGAAAGTAGGCCGCTGTTAGCGCATGGATCCTACTCTTGCCGACCATGGCGGCCGGGTTGCTCAGCGCCTGTGGAACCAGCTCGTGTCCCTGATTGAACGGCAGGTTGAAATTGAACAACTGAAAACCGTCCACCCCCATCTGCCAGTAGTTGGCGGCAGCGCCGCGGATCAACTCGACAGAAGCGGACCGCCCAGCGCCACCGCTGTAGGTTTTCGCGGACGGGGATGTCACAAAAGGCCACATGTATTGGGTCCGCGGATATATGCTGGCATACACCCTGCATCCACTCGCGGCGCCAATGCTGACAAATTCGTCCATGGGCATGCAATGGGCCAGAGTCATCAACTGCGACGGAATCACAACATCGACGAGGCGCCGCTTCATCCAGGCCTCCACCTCCAACCCGGACCATCGGCAGTTTTTCAGCGCGGGAGGCACACGCACAAACAGGGAGTAGCTTCGACCGTTTGCCGCGCCAATATCCGTCAACCGCTGCCGGACCTGCTCCACAAGCTCCGTCATCAGATGCGCGCGCGCCTGGGCTGTGCCGGGGGGGAAAAAGATCTGGACTCGGTTGAAGTCCAGCTCAAGCCCGTCCATGACATCCTGGTAGCGCTCGATGATTTCGAAGAGGATGTCCCGGCGGTAGGCTCGGACCTCGGGTCGGGAATAGTCGAGCAGATTGCTGTAGTCGTAGCCACGAACCGGAGACTTCCCTATTGTCTTGTCCTGGTTCTTCAGCCAGAACTCTCCGGTGAGTGGATAGACTAGTGGCTTGCCAATAAAATGACTGTCGTTCATTCTGTAGGACGGGATGAAGTAGAGGCCGAGTTTCTTCGCCGCCAAGCCAGCGATGCGTACAGAATCCACCTGCGCCTGAGCGGCGGCTTTGGCCTTGCTGATCCGCTCTCCCCACACGCCTGTGGCATACTCGGGCATGTCGCGCCAGCCCCAGACATTCGCAACCTGCGTCGGGTAGTACATGATATCCGAACCCGCGCCGACGCTATAGGCCAACGTGCGCACCGGCGTGGACTTCAGCAACTGGATCATGGCAGTCAGATTCTCTGCGGACTTCCGAGGATCCATATCGGTGATCGAGAAATCACCGTCGTCGTTCAGAATCAGGCCAAAATCCGGAACCGACCGTCCAGCTCCGGCGGCAGATAGCGACAGACTCGCCAGGCTGGCCAGCACCATGGTCCACAGGCACCATCTCTTGGCATTCCCCAGCATATTCCTGGTTCCCAAATGATTGGTACTCACATTTTGGATTTCAGATTGTTGATTTCAGATTGTTCCAAGAAGCTGGTCGATAATCTATTACAGCAATTTTTTTATGAAAAGCTATGGGAACGGGGAACCGGTTGACGATGTCGGCGACGAGAATGGATCACGAGGAGGAATCGTCCCATCGTCCACCGCTATCGTCGCCGCTATCGTTTGCCAAGAGGGAATCTGCTTGTGGTATTGGTACGTGTCTTCACGGGATGAAGCGGTAGCTCAGCTGCTTTTCCCCTGTGCAGGCATAGTAGATGATGCCGGCCAGCATGCAGAAGAAGGCGCCGGCAATCTCCCCGGCAATGACTCCCACCATCAATGGCTTGAGCTTTCTGACCATCGTACTGCCCCCAAACCGGATCACGGTTTTCTTGACGACCCACCCCAGTAGGAACGAGTGCGAGATGACGATCATCGGCCAGGTTGCCCACAGCAGAAAGAGCATCGGGTGAAGCGGCCACCAGGGAAGACGCAAGCGCAGAATGCTGAAGATGATGACCGCGACGAACCCGAATCCCGCCGCCCAGAGAAAATTTTTCTTGGACTGGATGTGTTTCAGCCTCTTGTGCCAGGGCAGCGTCTCCGCATCCTCGAAGAGACCGGCGGCCTTCAGCTGCAGGACTTCCGGCGCCACGTTGCGGAAAGGCATGGTCGGGATGCGCTTGTACGACCACGTGTAGCTGATCGAGGTGCCGACGTCGTAGGACGCCGCGAGAACCACGACGACAGCCAGCGACACCCCCGCCACATACATGCCGAGGGTGATCTTCGTGACCTTGGGAAGACTCAGCTTGGCTTTTTCACAGAGCTTCAGGCCGTTGCAGAGATACGGCATGAGCGCCTCGCCCTGGTTGATGCACAACACCATGCAGACGAGGGCGGAGATGACAATCGCCTCGGGCTTCATGGCGCAGCAGCCGAACAGACCCAGCAGGGCGCCGTAGGGCTGCCAGCGAGGATGAATCCAGAACAGCCCCGTCTCCGC
>JAGLDW010001400.1 GCA_023145395.1 Lentisphaeria bacterium
TGCAAATCAGCAATACATTATGGAAAAGTGTAGAGTCTATCATTTTGATTCCTTATGAATAGAGCCTAGTATCTGTGTTGTAAAACCCATACGTTTTGCCTGAGACTACACGCAATGCCATTAAGTTAAGCCAAATCGAAGGATTTTCTCTAGTGGTTCTGAACGCGGGCAGCACTCGCCAACAGAACATACAATTCCTTAACGTAACGGCATTGGGTGTCGTCCTGCATTCCCTGTTCGCGCCAGCGCTGCACGGTCTCTCGCATGGGCCCAAACACGTTCATGAATGGCGGTCGGACTTGCGGCCCGCCTTTGAAGTAGCTCACAAAACGATTTCTGAAAGAAGTCATGGTGGATACTTTCTTCCGACATGATGGCAAGTCAACTTCTCGACTCACAGTTGAACCTCAGAATGCGAACACCGCGTGGTTGTTGGTCTCGTCGGTCTCTTCGATCTCGCCTTCAGGATCGAGGACGACGCGAACGGGCCCCTGCACAGTGCTGTCAACCTTGAAGAACTGGAGCCGGGTGGCTCGCGGGATCAGGTCCAAAGGCGCACCAATCTCAGGGATTCGCTTTTCGACCATGAGCCGTCCGCTGTTGGCGTCGAGCAGGCGCACACAAATGTCTCGGGCGGGCGCCATGCCCAGATTGTGCACGACAACCGTGACAGTGCCGGAGTTTGCATCCGACTCGATCTCGGACAGGGAGATCGCCAGGTCCGGACGGACGACTTTTGGTGGGGCATCTCCCGTCAAGGCGAGATCGACGACGTACGGCGTACGGGGGGGCAGGTTCAGAGAGACCGGTTCGCCACGCTGCAATGTGATGTGCTCTGTAGTTGCGGTTTCCGCAGCCACACTGTCGCCATTGTCCGTGGCGGGACCTTGGCACAGGGCAAAGCGACCGGACGGAATCTGCCAGAATCGCAGGATGATCGGTCGTCTGGCTGCATCGGTGTTGAAGAGGGTCAAACGGACTCGATGCGGTTGATTGACCGTGACCAATGCGGCTACGGATTCTCCCAGTCCCCGATAGCTCACGGCATGCTCTGGATAGGTCGGAGCGTAGCCGGGGCGCAGGGCGGCAAGTCCGCCGAGCGCCATGCGGTCCAATGTTTCTCTGGGCTGGGGAATTCTGTCTGTGGACGGGAGCGCCCAGGTCAGGGCCGGCATCTGTTCCTCCAGGAAACTCAGGGCGCAGGCGAGGCCCACTTCAAGATAACGCTTGTCGCCGGTCAGTTGCCAGGCAACGTACTGCGGGATGAGTTGTGTTCGGGCATAGGAGGGACTGCGCTTGATCGCCGGTACCTCTTCGGCCTTGGTGTAGGCCAGCGGCAGCATGGCGCTCTTGATCAGCGCCCGGTCGGCATCATTGCCCAGGCGCACCAACTCGGCGACCCAGTTGCCCGGCGAGGGTCTCTTGGCGGAGGTCAGGCCCTGTGCCGCCAGCCGGTGCAGTCGTAGATAACGTTCGTCACCGGTGTGTTGATAGGCGCAGACAAATGGCACCAGCATCCGGGCGAAGCCGCCTTTTCCCTGATCCACGCGCAAACGTTTTCCGACAGCCTTGCCCGTCTCCCAATTGATCGCCGTGGGTAGGCCCAGGAGCTGACCATCCGCTCCGGTCTCATCAAGGTAGCCGAGCCAGCTGTCGCACCATTGCACAATTCGTTGCACGACCTCGGGATGATGGCTGATCCAGGCATACTGCGACGGCATGACCAGAAAGAGTCCGCAGGTGGGGCGGTCCTCGCCATAGCGAAAATCCGTGCGAATGCGTCCCTTGCCGCCCACAAACCAGCTTTTGAAGTGGAGCTTTCCGGTGGGAGTCATCCCCATCCAATCGTCGAGATGCCCACAGATTTGCATAGAGCGTTCGATGCCGATCGGGTCGCCGGGGTAGAGATGCATGAGGTGAGGTTGGAGGCTTGCCCCTTCTTCCACGGCATGGAGCGCATCTCGCCACCACAGCTGGAAGCCACGATCCATGCCGTCGCGCATCCAGGCGGTGTCCGCAAGTCGCCGAATCGAGGCTGCAATCTTGCCGTCGTCGTCGGAGATCAGAGCCAGGTTCACCCAATCATCTTTGAAGTCGGTGTCATCTCCCAACCCTCCGCCGACCTCGCCGTTGGGCAGCTCGCGCTCGTCGATCCAGTAATGGCAGAGGGCTCGGCACCGCTTCAGCAACTCGATCTGCAGCATGGCCCATCTCGGGGTTCCTGGTGTGGTCGGCGGCATAGTCGGTCTAAGCGGAGTCTGAACGAGTCCCACACGACTGGCAATAGCCTTGATCTCAGGACGTTCTGGTTCCCGGGCAAGGAAGTCCTGAAGTGGAAAAAACAGTTTTTCGTAGGCCAAGGGATGCCAGCCGTAGGCTCGTGATTCCGAGGAGTCTGCATAGCCTTCGCGAATGTAGGGCAGTTGGGTTCGATTTTGGGCTGCAACTGCTTGCTCGCGACCCGTTTCGTGCACCACCAGTTCGAACTGCCTCAGGGTTAGCGGATGGCTGGTTTTGAGCACCATCATCAGCCTCAGCGGTTGCCGAGCCTGCCAGCCGGCGATCTTGCGCCCGTCATCGGGACAAGGCGCCGAAAGCGTTCGACCAGCCACAAACAGATCCGCAAGGTCCATGGTCAACTCGATCTGGCCTGATGAGCTTCCTTCGAGCCGGAAATCGCCTTCGAACAATCGGCGTGTAGGCCAAACCGGATCGCGAAATTCCAAGTGCAGTACGCCGGTGGCGGCGACTTGGTCGAGCTGCAGCTTGCATGTCACGGCTCCGATTGCGAGGTCCGCGGCGACTCCCTCCGAGACAAAGAACACGGGCTTGAGAGGCACAAGATCCAGGGGCTCAAGTGGCTTCGCTGCCTGCGACCGTGCCAGTCGCCAACCCACGGGGGGGGCGGGGTGATCCTGCCGAGCGGCTCGCCCAGCCAGGCTTCTGAGATCGGCATCGGCAGCGAGCAGGGCTACCGGATGCCAGCTGTGCTGACGACCGGCGGGTAGGTTGAAGGGACTGCTCTCATGCACCACGTCCCAGATTCGGACTTCAGCCAGACGTCCCTCGTCACGTTCTATCCGAAGCGTGCGTGCCGTGAACGTATCGGGTGAGGACCAACGCCAGTGCATGCGCTTTTCAGGTACGACAATGTCTCCTTCCGGAAGAACCGGATCCTCGTTGGC
>JAGLDW010001401.1 GCA_023145395.1 Lentisphaeria bacterium
GGGATTCGGGGTCAGTCCTTGATTTGCGACTTGTCGGCCTTCAGTTTGGCCTCGATGGCTCCCACTCGTCCTGCCAGTTCCGCTGAATCCCGAATGCGCTGGGTCATTACGTTGCGTGCACGGCTCAATGCGGCGACTGTGACTGGACCCAACTGGAGTCCGAGCTCCGAGAGTGACTGCCGTCCCCGGCAATAGACGCCCGCCAGATACAGCAAGACCTGACGTGGTTCGTTGTTTCGGCTGCGACGGCGCAAGAGCATCTTCTCGCCACATCCGTATGCTGCGCCCACAGCTTCTTTGACTTCCGCTAGCGAACACCACGCCTGGAGCGTGCGGCGCTGACCGCTCTCGCTCCGGATGTTGACATCCTCCGCGAGATCGGTCAAAGCGCGTCGAATCCGGTCAACGAAGCTGTCGCTGCCGATGATTGTTTGCGCGACAGCCGCCTCCCATGGGTCCCATAGTCCCTTCGTCAGCGCCTGTTCGACAAATTGCGCGTAGGCGCCTTGGCGCTCTCTCATGGTTCGGCCCAAGCCGCGGAGAACGTCTTCCCGCTTCAGCCATTTTGGGCAGCGCCGCAGTCCAATGATGGCTCCGTAGCTGCTCCATCGACACTCTCGGATTCCACGCTGCAGTTTCTCGGTCCGAGCCCCCTCCAGAGACGGAATGCGTACCGGATTCAGATGCACGTACCGGGAGACTTCCGAAGAGTGGGAGGTCTGGTCCTCCACCAGAAATGCCTTGTACCGTCCTTGGAACACGTGGCCGGAGGTGTGATGACGCCGGTTGTAGGCGATCGTGAAAGAGGTCAGAAACGACTGCATGAAACGTCCCAGGTTCGCTTCCTCGGTCTGAACGTAGCCATGAAAGTGGTTTGTCATCAGGCAGTAGGCGCGGACGCGCACGTGAAAGGACTCGGCGAATCGCACAAGACATTTCAGAAGAAGATCTCGGTCACGCTCCTCGGCGAAGACAGGGAAGCGAAAGTTGCCGCGGCAGATCACGTGGTAACATGCTCCGGGGAACTCCACTCGCAACGGGCGGGCCATGGCAACATGCCTCCAGATATTCTATTGGAGCAACAGTCATTGGAAAACGACTCCACTACCATACTTCACTAAACGACAAGTCGCAAGTCAAGGACTGACCCCAAATCCCCGGAAGAGGACAGTTTGGAAGTGGTGTCAAAAGCACGAAAAAACCAGTAGGACGATGGATTCATCTACTTTGCAAAACGTTGCTATTCAATAGACTAATCAACGCTGATCCCGATTTCCAACCGGATTAACACACACAATTTCAAGTTACCATGTCGGGAGGTCTAACTTCAGACGTTCCAACGCTGCCTTGGCCTCATCATTTCCTTGCTCTGCGGCCTTCCGGAACCACTTGACGGACTCGCCCTTATCTTTCGGGACTCCTGTGCCGTACTCGCAGCAAAATCCCAAATTCCTCTGTGCGAGGGCGTTGCCTTGTTCCGCAGCCTGCTGGTACCACTTGACAGCCTTGGCCCAATCCGTCGGGACACCTGTGCCCTCCGCATAGCAGGCACCCAAGCTGTATTGCGCGCGGTCGTCCCCCTGCTCTGCGGCCTTCCGGTACCA
>JAGLDW010001402.1 GCA_023145395.1 Lentisphaeria bacterium
AAATCAAGGATCGGTTTCCTCGCTCACGGGCTCTTCTTCCACCGGCACCTCGCCGGAATGATCAGAATCAAACAAGAGGCAATCCCGATCCGGATCGAACCAGTCGGTGCAACGCAATCGGTCTTCCTCGCGCTGGGGAACACACCGACCCTTGCACAGGGCCGGGGGGCAATCCGTATCGCTGTTGCATACTTTTCCACAGAATCCCCAATTGCTGCCGCCATCATCCGGAAGGCAATCCAAGCCCTCGGGGCAACTCGGACACTCCACATAGTCAGGCCCGCAACCACCAGGCGCACCGTACCAACAAACCACGTCCACCGGGTAGTAACAGCGGGGGATATCAATCGCCATATTGCATCGATAGGGTGGACAGTCGGCCTGTAGCGTGCAGGGTTCACCCGCCAGGGTATCGCAGGTGCCCAGGTTGTCGTTACGGCTGCACATGCCGACCTGACAAGTCTCGTCCACGTTGGCGGTGCGGATGTCACAGGTGATCGAGGGATCGTTCAAACAGGTCCCGTCATAGTCACCCGCCGTGGCCGTGTCCGCCTTGCAAAAGTTCTGCGGGCAATCCAAGGACATGGTGCAAACGATGCGCTCATCATTGGCGCAGACGTGCACTGTTTCGCAAAAGTTAAACGAGCAATCCTCATCGGTGGAACAAAACTCCGGGTTGTTGCTATTCGAAAAACTGCAGCAGGGGTCCTGATCGCCCTGCACGTCCGGATCGTCACACATGTTGGTGCAGAGGTTGGGCACGCAGTCAAAGTTACTCTCGCAGTCCAAGCCATCAATGGCACAGCGCTTGACCTCCACCGTGCAAAAATCAAAGGGGCAATCGATGTCCCGATCGCAGGGATCGCCCACCGCTTCGTTGCAGGTAAAACCCCGTTCACCGCGGCAATCGACGTCTTCGACACAGGGGGGTCCCATGCAGGAGCCCAACACCAATTCGCAGTGCTGGTGCTCACAATCTCGTGAATCCAGACAAGGCTGAACCAGGCAACGACCCACCTCCGGATCGCAGGGCAAGATGGGACAATCCACCTCGGTTGTGCATGGCATCAAAGAACAGGTGCCACCCGAATGATCCACGCAGTGGTGCCAGGTGCATAAGGCATCTTCGCAGGTCTCCGCGGCGCCAGGGCAGTCCGCGCCGGAAAAGCACGGCCTGCGGCAGACACCATCCCGGCAAACCTGGCCGGGATCCGCGCAATCGGTATTGGAGCCACAGGGCTGATACTCGCTCAAGGGGTCCGGGTCGCAGCTCTCACCCGGATTGCACTCGCTGGCATTCGCACAGGGTTGGCGACAGTATCCATCCAAGCACTCCGGGTTGGTCTCCGGACTGGTGTCGTTGTATCCCGGGCATGTGGTGTTGTCCACGCAAACCAAGTACTGGGAGACACACTCCCGTTTGGGGCAGACCCCCTCCAATGGTGGAGTGCCCGCCGGATCCGTGCAAAGTCCGGTGAGTTGACTCACCGGATAGGGAGGACAATCGTTTCCCTCCAGGCAGGCCACGGCCACGGGATACTCGCAAAAATGATCACCCTGACGATCTTCGACACACTGGAAGTTGGGACAAGGTGTGTTCTCATCGCAAACCACGTCGCTCAAGGGTGCCTGGCAAACGTGTTGCTTGGGGTCGCAGACATAGTGCGGACAATCCGCATCCGACCCACAGGCGGTGGCCACCGGGCGTTTAAAGTGCTTTTGCTCGAAGCGCA
>JAGLDW010001403.1 GCA_023145395.1 Lentisphaeria bacterium
CGATGTCTTCCACTTCAACCTGCACAAGACGATGTCCGCTCCACACGGTGGCGGAGGCCCGGGCTCTGGACCGGTTGCTGTCAGTGAGGCACTCGTGCCATTCCTCCCCGTACCGCGCGTACGCAAAGAAGGTAAGCGCTACTCCTTCGATTGGGAAGAGGAACAGTCAATCGGGAGCATGCACTCTTTCTACGGGAACTTTGGCGTGTTCCTCAAGGCGTACGCCTACATCCTCACACTGGGCGATGAAGGGCTGCGTGAAGCCGGGGAAAACGCCGTGTTGAACGCAAACTACCTACAAGAGCGGCTGAAGAAGACCTACAGATTGCCTTACGACCGGCTGTGCAAGCACGAGTTCGTCCTCACGGGGAAGGGTGTCGCCGATGGAATATCGACCCTCGACATCGCGAAGAGACTGATCGACTACGGCTTCCATCCACCCACGATCTACTTCCCTTTGATCGTGCACGAGGCGCTGATGATTGAGCCAAAGGAGACCGAGAGCAGGGAAACGCTCGACCACTTTGCCGAGGTGTTGGAGAAGATTGCTTCCGAGGCAAAGGAGAACCCGCGGCTTCTGCACGATGCGCCGCACATGGCTCCGGTACGGCGACTTGACCAGACGCGAGCAGCGCGCAATCCTATCTTGACTTATCCGTTCGGGAAGTAGTGACCAGCAATCAGCTTCAGCCGTCAGCTCGCAGCTTTCAGCTTCAAGCAAGTCAGACGCTTTGCCTAGTCGCTGATAGCTGACAGCTATCTTGCTTGTTCGATAACCGAGGCGATCTGGGTACAGACGTCATTGCACAGCTTTTCATCCAGCGCCTCAACGAGGACGCGAATAACGGGCTGTGTCCCCGAGGGGCGAACGACGAGTCTACCGTCCGTGCCAAGGCGTTCTTCGGCTCTCTTGATCGCCGATACCACTCGTGGATCAGTGACAAGTTCGACAGGTTCCATGACGGTAACGTCCGCTCGCGCCTGTGGGTAGAGGGGAATTTCTCCTGCCAGGTGGTGCAGCGGGGCTCCGCTCTCGTGCGAGATCTCAAGGAGCTTGATCGCGGTCAAGATGCCGTCACCAGTGGGGCTGTGATCGGAAAAGATGATGTGCCCTGATTGCTCTCCTCCCAGATGGGCTTCGTGGGCGAGCATTGCCTGTGCCACGTGACGATCGCCAACTGGCGTGCGTAGCATGTTGATTCCGGATCGAGCCAGGGCATGCTCCAATCCCATGTTGCTCATCACGGTGGCGACGACGATCGCTGGATTGAGTGTGCCTTTCTGATGCATGTGCAACGCGACGATTCCCATCATGCGGTCACCGTCGATGGTCTCTCCGCACGGAGAGATTAGGAGTACACGATCGCCGTCACCGTCAAACGCGATCCCCAGGTCCGCGTGTTGGGTGAGAACAGCTTCGCGCAGAGCTTCAAGGTGCGTCGATCCGCAATCACGATTGATCCGATCGCCAACTGGAGACGCATGCATCTCAACGACGCGCGCGTTGAAATGACGCAGTACGTGCGGCGCGATCGCCCCCGTCGCTCCGTACGCGCAATCGACAATGATCGTCAAGCCAGAGAGGTCAATATCATCACTCTCGATCGTTCCGGTAAGGAATGCCGCATAGCGAGTACCCGCTGCCTGCAGCGGAGAGATTGATCCCACGTGCGAAGCTCGGGATGGGAGGTCCGCGAGGACCTGTTCGATCGCATCTTCCTCCTCGACGGTGAGCTTCATTCCGTTGCGGTCGAAGAACTTTATCCCATTGTCATCCGGTTCGTTGTGTGAGGCGGAGATTACCGCTCCCAGATCAGCGCGCTCATCCTTGATAAGAAACGAGATTGCTGGAGTGGGAATGATCCCCGCGAGGAGGACATCGACGCCGGCGGAGGCAAAACCGGCGGCCATCGCCCCTTCGAGCATCGGTCCGCTTAGGCGTGTGTCCCGCCCGATGATCACCCGTCCTCCCGAGGGGACGAGCCGGGCTGCAGTGGCGCGGGCAAGGGAAAGCGCGAGTTCGGCGGTCACATGTTCATTTGCCCGCCCGCGCACGCCATCTGTTCCAAATAGGATTGTCATTGGGATGCCTCCATCTGCGGGGACCACCCTCCGCCAATACTGAACATGGGAGGACCGAGTGCTAGCGGGTAGATAATCTCACCGCTGGCGGCAAGCTGAAACTGGTCGGCAAACGAGAAGCGATACGAGATTCCACCGCCGAAGACAAGCGACGGGAATC
>JAGLDW010001404.1 GCA_023145395.1 Lentisphaeria bacterium
CAGATTGACGGATCGCACATAGGCCGAGCGAATGTGCTCGGCGTCCGGCACTCGGACCGAGACGACAAAATCCCTGGCGTATGGACCACTTGCGATGTCGTGCCCCGGCACGATCAACGGGATAAGATACTCGCCGTCGGCGCTCTCGAAGATGTTCCCCTGCACTCCTTCGGGGACATCGAGAGGATTCGGGCCCAGGAACCACGTCTTGCCGGGAAAGCGTTCATACAGATGCATGTAGTCGCGATGCAGACGCTCCAATTCCTCTGGAATGGGTTGTGAGTGAGCGATCGAGTCGCTCACCCGCTCACCTCGAGCGTGAATCAGGGCTGGCGCGGGGGGCCAAAGGCCGTTGAGCAGGTTCCGCTGGTACTGCACCTCGGTGTGTCCCAAACCACAGCAGACCTTGCTGCCGATGGTCAGCCACTTGATGCGCTCGCCCTGCAGGGGACCAAGCTCGCCCAGCAACCCGACCGTGTGCTTCAGCAGGTCCACCATGTAGGGTCCGTTCCAGTAGCAGGTCTTGCCGGCCCGTTCCACAATCTCGCTCAACGTGTTGGTGAGCCGGGAGACACTGAAATCGTCAGGGTCCGAGGCGGACTGGTCCATGAAAACACCGTCCGCCTCGGGATACAGCTCAAGCATCCGCTGCACCTCGTCGCAGAGATATTGCCCCCAGCGCGAATCCGGCCGGCAATCCATCACCACGTGGTCGAACCACGTCATGCGCGGCGAGCCATCTGGACGCCGCATGATGCTCTCAGGAAATTCCTGATTGGCAAAGAACTCCCACGATTCGGTGGGATTGAGGTACATATAGGCCTGCATGCCGCGGGTCTTGAGATTGCGGATGAAGTCTCGGACCTCGTCGCAGCTACCAGTCGGTTTCATGACGCGCGACACGTACTGCTTGATCTCCTCGTAGGGGGCGTCTTCCTGTGGCGCTTCCGAATCGGTGGTGCGTTTCACCGTGTTCCACTTGTCATCGAGCATTTTCACCCAGGGATCTTGCTCGGGGACGCTCTTGCCAAAAAACGGGCAGGTCCAGTGGATCTCGACGTTCTTCACCCCCTGGGCGGCCAGCTCGTCGCACAGTTCCTCGTTCGCCGTGTTCACGTAGACGAAACAGCCGTGCGTGGCTTCGATGGTGGCGTCGGACGCCATGAAGTACTCCGGATAGGCGTCGCGAACCCAGCGTAGGCCTGGGCGCCAGCACCCCTCGTGGCGGATGATGAAATGCCGAATGGTGGTGGAAGTGCCCGGACTCAGCTGGAACCGCCGCTGGACGATGGCTTGGTCGGCTCCCACTTCACAGGAAAAGGCCGGTGTGGGCGACTCGATGTGCGCGGCCACCGTGAACCCCAGATCCCGCTCCCGTTCGTAGAAGCAGACCATGGGAATGGAGATCGGCCCGCCGGGGAGTCCCGCCGACAGACAGGGCGCGCCGCGATAGGCAAACGCCGCCCCGGACTGCTTCAAGTCGTAGTCGGATTGCAGCGAAGGGGCAAAGCACATCCCCTGAAGCGGGAGACCGACAATCTGCTGTTCGAGACACAGAGCTGCGGTTTCAGTCCCTTGATTGGTGATGCGAACGGAAAAATCCAGTTGCGACCCTGAATGGCGCCACGCATACTCGAAAAGACACTGAGACGCCTCTGAACGCTCAAACCA
>JAGLDW010001405.1 GCA_023145395.1 Lentisphaeria bacterium
GTCTGATGGCGCTCATCCTTCCCCTGAGATGGTCGATTGCCGCCGCCCTCGCACTGGGAACGGCCACCGTCGGCGCCTCGGTCGGTCTGATGGGCACGGCTGCCTGGCTGATCACCACGGCGGCCCTTCATCCGTCGATTTCCGACCTGCAGATTGCCATCGTCGGTGTGCGTTTCTTCGGCGTTTCCCGAGGTGTCTTCCGCTACTCTGAACGCCTGATCAGCCACGAATTGACCTTCAAACTCCTGGCCGGGCTGCGGGTTTGGTTCATCGAAAGCTTGGCACCACTGGCCCCGGCACGATTGCTGGATCGCTCGGTCGGCGATTTGGTTGATCGCGCCGTATCGGACGTCGAGGCCCTGCAGAGCTTCGTCATCCGAGTCCTCTCACCTCCTCTGGTGGCCCTTGCCGTCGGCCTGGGCGTCGGCTGCTTCATGGCGTGGTTTTCGGGGGGTGCCGCCGCCACCTTTGCCGTATTTTTCGCCCTGGCCGCTGTCGTCGTACCGGCGGCGACCTGGGTCTCGGCCTCCGCAGAAGGCCGGCGCTCGACAGCCTTGAGATCCCGCCTCGGAGATGCGGTCGTCGACTTCGTGCAAGGCATGCCAGAACTGCTGGCGTTCAACCGAAGTCGATCGCAGCGAGCCGCAATCGGTACCATGAGAAAAGACCTGGCCCGGGCCGAGCGCCACGCCGCCATAGGCGATGCCGTCACCACCGGCGCCGGGGTTCTCCTGACCCACCTGGCGGCTGTCGGCATCCTGGTCATCACCATCCCCCTGGTCCGATCGGGCGCCTTGAGCGGTGTGATGTTGGCCGTACTCTGCCTGGTGGCCGTCGCGGCGTTCGAAGCGGCCACGCCCCTGCCGCAGGCTGCCCGCCATCTGCACCACCAGGTAGCCTCTGCCTCCAGGCTCTTCGAGATCCTGGAGGCCCAGCCGACGGTCTTCTCGGCGGTCGAGCCCTCCACACCGGCGTGGGGTGAACCTGGGGAACACAGTCCCTCCCTGGTTTTTCGGAACCTCTCCCACTCCTATCCCGGCACGGCCCGACCGGCCATCAGTGGTCTCGACCTTGAAGCCAGCGCAGGCGCCCGAGTAGCTGTTGTCGGCCCATCCGGCGCGGGCAAAACAACCCTGGCACACCTGGCTCAACGATTCTGGGACCCCGAGGCAGGCCAGGTACTCGTCGGCGGTATCGACATCAGGCAACTGGATCTCGACAATCTCCGACGATCGATCGGTCTGGTGGCACAGAACACCTTCTTGTTCAGCGGCACCATGGCCGAGAATCTCCGTTTGGCTCAGGCCTCGGCCTCGAACTCGGAGCTGGAGGCCGCCTGCCGGCATGCGGCCCTGGAGTCGACCCTCTCAGAGCTGCCCGAAGGCCTGGATACCTGGATCGGAGAACAGGGCAGGCGCCTCTCGGGCGGACAACGTCAGCGCCTCAGCGTCGCCAGAACGCTCTTGCAAAAGCCCGCCATTCTCATCCTGGATGAACCGACAGCCCAGCTGGACGGACCAACGGCCTCAACCTTGCTGCAAGAGATTTTCCAGGCGTTTGAAGGTACAACGACCCTCCATATCACCCACCGCCTTGTCGAGATGGAACGCTACGACACCATCGTCGTCCTTGACCAGGGGCAGATGGTCCAACAGGGATCGCACTCAGACCTCGTAACCCGCGATGGGCTCTACCGCCGCCTCTGGGAGGCGGAGCACTCAATGTGGTCATGACAAAACCCCGAAGACACAGGTGGACAGAGCCCCAACGAGGGCGGACACAGGGCAATGGCATTCGTTTAGCGATTTCACCCATTCGTTTAGCAGATTGGGTGGATTGCGGCAAGAAGAAGACTCATGCAGGCTGGTTTGAGTGGAGTCGTCGTCGACATCTCTTCACATTCGAGGATCGCCACCTCGAGTCGGGTTGGAGGGACTGCCGGGGATAGGATCGATTCGGGCGGACCCTCTGGTACTGGCCGGCGATCACGTCGAAGGCCCTTTGTACGATCGACCGCATGCCCTTCTCCAAGAGGAGGAGTTCTTCGAGGCTTCTGCTGAGGACGTGGATGCAGTTCTTGAAGTTGGTCTGGCGCCTCGTCTTGGTTTCGTTGCTCACCGGCTGTTGGTCGGGGCATCCGTCGGAATGGCCGAAAGGATCGTCAGCATTGAGCTCGATGTCTGCGCGATTTGTGAAGAGTCGGTTCATCGTTATCAAGACGAACTGAGCGAAGATCTCTTGTTTGACTCCACGTTCCGTCTTGGAGTGGAAGTCCTCGATCTCGATGATCTGTTTGCTCGTTTTGTAGAGTTCCTCTACGCCCCATCTGGAGTGGTAGACGTCCATGAACTCCTGTAAGGAATAACGATGCTCCGGATCGATGAGCGTGGTTCCCAGGCAGTAGGTGGTCTCTGACACCCGATACTTCAGAAGCCTCATTCTCAGCGGAACGATGTCGAGATCGGGGTTTCTCTTGAGGATGTCTGATGCCGAGCGTGGGGATGGGGAGATGGTGACATCCCTGTCGGTGTCTGAGCTTGCGAAGAAATCTTGAATCACTGTTGAGCTGTTCTCCTGGAGACGGAAGACAGCATGGATTCCGGCTTGGTAGTGCTGATGAAGCATGATGTACGAGTAGTAACCCCGGTCGTAGACCACAACGTCGTTTTTCTCCAGGACATTCAGATGCTTGCGCGCGCACATACGTTCGTCGGAATGCGCGACGAGATCGAAGTCATACGGAAGCCGAGATTGAATCTCGTAGAGGCAGCTGAGCAAGCCTTGAGGATAGTGTGCCTTGGCATTCGGGGTCCGGTATCCCAGCTTGACCAGGCTACGCGGCAGGTTGATCTTGCTGCCGTCGATCCCGAACAGCCGATGACCATTCCATGTGTACCTGTTTCGCTCGGGAGCGTATGCCTCCAAAATTCTCCGGTTTGCGCATTGGAAGATCGACTCATCGAGCTTCTTTCGAGCAGCGCAGAACGAGGAGGGCGCGATGGCGCTCTTCTGCGGTAGTGAGATCTTCAGCCGATCGCAGCTGTCCCAGAGGTCGTCGATGGTGGTGCCATAGCCCTGCGAGTTCTTCGATGAGACCAGACGGAAGATCAGCAACATCAAGATCATGGAGTCGATGACGCGTTTGCGTACCTGCCATTTCTCGTCATACTCAGCAGCGACCTGATGGAGGATCTCGACCACGTTCTCCCACAAGACGATAAACCGATCGCCCACGTCTCGCTTGTGACTCGATGCTAAGTCGTTTCGGTATCGCTTCTTGAGTTCCACTTTACGATGTCCCTTCGTCAAGGACTCTCGCCAATTGGTTTGCAGCGGATACACGTAGATGTCCTTTTTGGTCTCGGGATACTCTTTCTGAGGATCGTCGCGCCCACGCCCTTGGGTCTGACCCAGGCACTGCCAGTTGGCGGCTTGATAGCAGGTCCCTGAGAATCGGGTCGGATCAACGAACGTCTCGATGAGGGAAGGACGGTATCCGTGAAGATGAACCCAGTCGTCCGCGATTCGGTTTGTGGCAAGAGATAGAGCATGGCTCGCCAGATGGGGTACCTTGACCCACGGGAAGATCAAGAAGCGATCGTTGCTCAAGATCAACTGCAAGAGCTTTTCTCGGTGCTTCTTGTCCCAACCGATCCACTGATCCCTTGGCGCGAGGGCCCACGCGGCGGATGCTGCGAAAACGAAGCAACCCAACTCCTGCTGAAGTGGTTCAGACACAATGAGGTAGCCCAGATGGGCGCCAAACGGGTGTTTGTAGCCCAGGTAGTGGTATGTCTGCAAATAGGCCTTCCAACGCTCTCGGTCCTCTTGTGTGGTCACCATTCGCAGGGTGATTGGCGTTACCAAGTCCAGCGGACCCTCCACCGGCGGCGAGGCTGGATGCTCTTCGAAGCTCGGAACTCGCCGAACCTGAGGTTTCCTCGCCCTCTTCGGAGGAAGGGTGATGACTCCGTACTCTTCCAACGCCTCCAGCAAGGTCAAAGAGGATTGGATCTTCAACGAGCCTCTGGGGGTTCTCCAGTCGAGGTGCTCGCACACTGTGAGTGCCAGCTCACTCCTGCTCAGGTTGCTGAAGATCTCAACCGTCTCCTGAACCCCTGCCAGCTGCTTCCGGGTGAACCTTCGTCCGCTGAATGTCGTCTTCGGTAGGCTCGCAATAGATTTCATCGAACCTATTCTCGCGCAAGACTGCCGATAAGTCAAGTCCTCGATGGAAGAACTCTGGGCCTCTCACGCTAAGTTCCAGTAACCCAGGCTCTTATGGCTAACAACTGCCGAAAACCCATTCAGACAGAGTTCAAACGAATGCCATTGGGACACGGGGGTCCGCCCCTACAATCCCAGTCCCCACCATCCTCGCGTCCCAGTGGACAGCTTATCGCACCAAAGCACGCAGTCGCTTCTCGAGGTCACGGGCGGTTTCGCTGTGATCTGCTCGCCCGGGGGCAAAACGAATGGCCTCGAGGGCCTTACGGACGGCCTTCATTTCGGCCTCTCTGGCGCCGAACTTCTGGTCGTCGGACAGCCCAACCCACCACTGCTCCATCGCCAACTGTAGGTCACGCGCTCTCTCGGAAGGCCTCTGTCCAGCCTTTCGGGCCGGAATCACTCCACCACGTCGCCGGGTGACCAACCACGCCTGGAGCCCTCCACCCAAGACACCAATCAGCAGAGCACTACCAACGATGACCCAGATCGGGACATCGGAGGGTTCTCCTCGGCCGGAATCGAACTCCGGTTGATTCCCCACACCGTCGTCGTGTCCGTCGGCAACCCCTGTGGCGGGAACATGCCTGACCGGAGTCGGTGTAGGGATGGGCGCCTCGACCATCAGGGTCAAGGGGCCGAGACGATGGCTCTCATAGTCATCCGAGGCTGGATTGAACACCGCCAACGTGACCGGCTCGAGAATGAGTTCGCCCGAGGTCCGGGGCAACAGAGTCATACTCCAGCTCCGAGAGCCATGAATACCTGAGCGGTCAATCGTGACCGCGCTCTCTTCTTCCGGCGGATAGCTCTCGCAATCCCCACAGGCCAGCCACAGGGACGGCGCCTGTACCAGGGGCAGATTTCCTTTTCCTTTCAGGGTGATCGTGACGACCGCAGAGGCCCCAAAAGGAA
>JAGLDW010001406.1 GCA_023145395.1 Lentisphaeria bacterium
GCTGGGCGTCGGAGACCTTCTCGCCAAAGCTGCCTGTGGAGGATTATCGCGAGTTGGTGCACGGTGGCAGTTTTCTCAACATGAACTGCGGCGTGAAGGGCGTGGGACGCAAGCAGGGCCAGCTCGACTTCAACACCCCGAGCGGCATGGTCAAAGTCTACCAGCACGAGGATGGTTCGGCATTGCTTCTCGGCGTGCTTCCCCCTCTTGGCGGGGGCTTCTCAATCTTCCGCACGCTGCATGACGAACCCCATCTGGAGGGTGCCTTCGGCTTTGAGATCAGTTTTGACTTTCAGCGACTCGTCGAGCCGGGCGAAACCGTGGCCGCATCGCCGATCCTCGCTCTCAGCGGTGGCGACGGCATCGCGCTTCTGACCGAATACGGTCGGCTGTGGAGGCAGCTCGGCACAAGAAAGTTGCGGACTCCGCAGATTGGCTGGAATAGCTGGGACTACCGTGCGGGCGCCATCACCCGCGCCGACTGCGACGAGAATCTGGCCGAGGCCGGCAAACTCTTCGGCGATGCCCTGCAGGTTTTCTGCATCGACGAGGGATACGAGGTGCAATGGGGAACCTGGGAGCCAAACAACAAGTTTTCGGAAGGACTCGAGGACTACTGCCGGCATGTCAAGAATGCAGGCTGCACCCCCGGCATCTGGACCGCACCCCTTCTCGTCAACACCTACAACCCGCTCTTCTACGAGAAGCCGGAATGGTTCGCCTCCCGCGCCGACGGGCAGCTGCAGACCGACAGCTACGCCTACGGCCCCATGGCCTATCTCGACACCACGCGAGACGATGTGCTGGCCTACATCCGCGATGTCTTCATCCGCATGCGCGAAGCCGGTTTCGAATACTACAAGGTCGATTTCTCCCATTGCGCTCTCAAACCCGTGAAGTTCGCGGATCCGCACGTGGGGCGAAACGACCTGATCCGCCGCGCCTTTGAAACCATTCGCGAGGCGATCGGGCCCGATGCGTACCTGCTCGGCTGCGGCGCGCCTTTCGAGTCGGTGTATGGATCCGTGGACGCTGTGCGCTCGGCGGGGGATATCCACATTTACTGGGGACATATCCTCAGGAACGCCGCCAACATCGCGGCGCGCTGGTGGATGCAGGGAAATCTCTGGAACTGCGACCCCGATTTTCTTATTGTTCGTGGACCCGACACCGCCGAGCCGCCCTACTTCAAGCGGCGGATGATCTCCCCCATGGGGCCCGAAGGCGGCTGGACGGCGGGCCGGGAGTTCAACGAGATGGAGGCGCAGACCTACGCGCTGCTCGTGCATCTCAGCGGTGGAGACGTGATGCTGGGCGACCGGTTGACGCTGCTCAACGACAAGGGGACAGACATGCTCAGGCGCGTGCTGCAGCCGCGCTGTCCCGCCGCCGATCCCGTGGACATGTTCGAGACGGAGCAGGATATGCCGCGCATCTGGATCAGCCGCGGGGACCAGGACATCCTGGTCGGACTCTTCAACTGGACCGAGAAAACCGCGCGTCTCCATTTTGATCCGGCAGCCCATGGGCTGCAGGGCATTCCCACAGACTTCTGGACCGGAGAGCCTATCCCGTCCTTGCCCGACCGCATGCGCCGGCGCAGCTCCATCGCCCTCCGCTACACCCTCTAGCGAGGAAGGGAGAATCATGTGCAATCTCAACGTGTTGGGATGGATCGCGTGTTTGATGTGGTCATTTGCCGGCTTGTCCGCATTTGGCCAAGCGCAGCTCGCAGACACGAAGGGAGCAAAGCCGACCATGCCGTATCAATGGGTCAGGATTACCGGGAAGGCGGCGTTCGCGCCTCGCGACGGAGCTGGCGCCCTTGTCCACAGGGGAAGAATGTGGCTTCTTGGGGGATGGAATCCAGGAGACAAGAAACACTTTCCTCTCGTGTGCAACAACGAGGT
>JAGLDW010001407.1 GCA_023145395.1 Lentisphaeria bacterium
GCCCACCAATCACCATGGTCCACACGATGCGGCTTGCCGCCCGCCGAATAGCGAAAAAAGAATGCTTCCTCGATTGGGTAGCGACTGACCACCAGGAGTCCGCTGCCCACAAGCCCACTTGGAAAATAGCGATGGTGCTCGAGCCCCGCCTTGCGCAGCGGGATCAGCAACGCATCCCGATCCGCTTTGACGAACGCCTCCTGAAAGCCGATGAGATCGGGATTCAGTTCCGCAAGCCTCGCCCCGATGGCGGGCATGCGCTCTGCCCGATGACTACTGAGGTGTTTCAGTCCCCAGACATTCATGGTAACCACCCGCAGCGTCACGGATTCCGACAGACCGGGTGGCGGAGTCGCAAGCTGCCCACTTACGGACAGATCCGTGGGTGACGGCGTGCGCAGGTTCAGCAGCATGCCTGTGGCAATGAGAAGAGCACACGCACCAACGGTCACAACGCATCCAAGAGCCAGTATTCTGGTCTTTCGCACCTTTCCCCTACTTCCACGTGAGGTGTGAGTGAGCATGGATCAAACTACACCAAGTCAGCGTTCTTCCGGGAACAGAATGACAGCGGTTTCGCTCCAGTCATCGAGACTGAAGTTCACATTCCAGCCGTCATGCTTCTGCGTCAACGTGAATCCCCCCGCCTTGGGCATGCCGCGCGTGTCGAAACGCAAGCAGCTGGGTTTGTCCTTGTGCGGCCACGCATAGTTGCCGGAAACCGCAGTGATGATGCGCTCCTTGCCCACGATCCATCCTTCGTGCAGTTCAATGGGCGTAAAGGGATACATGTGATTGAGCACCCCATGCCCGCCAGGGCCATTCTCCGGGACGATGTTGGCGGAGTAGTAGCAGTAGAGAGTGCCGTAGCGCAGGTAGGATATGACCGCGCGCTGGAGCGTCTCGGCATAGTCCGACGGATCTTTCACATGGAGAGATGGCCTGATTCCCAGGGCAAGCGGAGAGGACAGCATCGCCTGTGCGGCGCCTGGCGCGTCCGATTGTTCGCCATCCTGTGTGAACCCCCACTCCGCCTCCATGAAGCTGATGAATGGAAGATTCTGCAGTTCCTCGGTGGCAGGCTTCCCATTGGCAAAGAACAGCTTGCCCTTGTCGGTGCAGGCCTTGACCCATTCGCGCCGTGCCTTCGCGGTGAGGAGTGTGAGGTTGGCGTATTTTCGCTTGATGGCGCCCGTGGTGGGGTCTATATCAACGCTGTGGCCGTCCCACATGCCGTAGCTCCGCTGATTGTAGTAGTTGAACGAATCCACATAGACACCATCAAGGCCGCATTCGTCGAGGCAGAAGTCAATGATCTCCATGAATCTCTTCTGCCAATAATTGTCGAGTGTGGGGAAAACCTTGAGATTGGCGCCGCCGTCACTGTCGTCCTCGTAGCACCAAGTGTAGTGCAGATCGACGTCCACAGCGCCATTTTCATCCCGGAAAACGGAATCCCCCCATGGCGATGCATCCACTACTCTGGTGCCCGCCGGACTGAGGCTGTAGCTATGGGGCGCCGAGGAGCGACTGAGATTCCCCCTCGCGCCTCTGGCGTCTGTCCAGAACTTGGGCAGTGTCCCTTTGAAGAAATCCACCGACTTGTAGCAGAGAAAACTTTCGAGGCAGCCAATGACCCTTGCCTCCGGCTGCACGGCTCGCAATGACATTGCGCTCCGCTGGACCTCTTTCTTGAACTGTTTGGGGTGCTTGAAGTGTTTGAAGGGTGTCTTCCAGTTGCGCGACTTCGAGAAGAACCAATTGAACCAGGGATCCACGGCGAAGACGTCGATATGGATGCGCTCCAGGTACGCGCGGAGTTTGTCTGGGTTTTCAAGCAGTCCCGGCGGCGTGATGCCGTCGGTGTTGGTGTAGAAGAAGCTGTACATGCCCGGGATGGTGTGGTTCACTCCCCAGTCGCGCCGCACGGCGTTTATGAACTCCCAGAAGTCTGGCCCTCCGACACGTAGCGACCAGCGTATGGTGTATGACGTTCCTGCCGACAGGCCAAAGTGTTCGTTGGACATGGTGAAGATTCGTTTGAACGAGGCGCTGACCGACATCTCGGCTCGAAATGGGCTGTCCTTGACCGCGGCGCCGAGTCCGGAGTGTTGCAGCTCCGCATAGATCGTCGGGTTGTAGCTGGGGCGGTCCGTGGTCGGGACATCCTTGATGCCGGCCAGTCTCCACGTGTCGGCCGGACTGTCGGCAAGGATGTTGTGGGTGATGATGAGGCCAATGTCTTTGCCGGACGTGTTCTTGATGGTGTCGTCGATGCGGATAAAACTCCCGTCGAGTCTAACGCTCCTCGTAACGGTGTACATCTCCGCGACGCCAACCACGGTCAGCGCGTCGGCGCGCTTGCTCGCGGAAACATCCCATGACTCGTCCGGAACAGAATGGAAGGAATGGTATTTGATCGGGTGTCCTTCTGCCGTGAACGAGGAGTTGAGCAGGTATGAATCGCCGTTGGCATGAACCCGAATTGCCCCTTCGCTTGCCGCCGCCACCTGGATTCCGCCGTTTTCGACACTTGCCGCAGCATGGAAGATGTCGAACTCCGCGTCCACGTCGCGTGCCAGGGTTCCGCGCACTCTCTCTGGTGCCGTTCCTATCTCCAGAGAATCAATGAGCAGAGAGTTGTCTCTCAACTGGTCGGGCGTTTTTTTGAAGAACTCGGCCCGGGCCAGGTTTGTGAAAACAATCACATTCTCGCCCTGCTGTCTTGCCAGGTCGGTGATGTCGATCACGTGCCAGTAGAGTTCCGTGCGGTCGCTGACAAAGGCTGGTTCAATGGACTCCCAATCCGGGCCGAATGGCGTCAGCAATGCCGAGGGACCAAAGGTCTTCCTGAAATAGCTGTCTTTCGGACAACTCGGGTTCGATGTCCTGACGAAAGTCTCTCTCCGGTTCAGGAGACGATACATGTCGTCCTTTGTCTCGGGCCCGAGGGGTTGGCCATTGATTCTGATTTGCAGATAATGGTTCCAGCCTGCGGGGACACTCCAGGCGATGCGGGAACGGAAGCGCAGAAGGAGAAGTTTGTCCTTCGCCGTCTTGTGGCCGGGGAATGTGAGTGTCACGGATTGCGGGGTGTCGCCAATGGGAAGAGCGATGGTCCGCTGCGCTGGCTTCCAGGGATCCTCAAGGGTTGTCATCATGGCCCGCGGCACGGGGGCGGCAGCGACCATCTCCGGGGGGAGATCCGCTGCTTTCGTTGTCGCGGCGATGGCCAGATTGCAGAGCAGTACAGAATGTGTTTTCACAGGTATTCCTCAAGTCAGCGGTCGGCGTCCGGGTAGAATGCGAGACTGGTCTGGATGCTGTATCCGCACGTGCAGCCGGAACTTCCCTCCGGGACCAGGACGATGCCGCCGACGGGCAGAATATTCAGCCAGCAGCCCGGACGGGTGACCTTGGTCATAGTCTGTTGCCGACCAGTTGCGAACTCCGCAACCGTTGTACGGCCGCCTTGGCGGCTGAAGGCACAATGAAGGGACGCGGCCATGGGGGAGCACTGCCCGCTCTTGCCCCATTTCCAGCCTTCGCATTCCTCGCCCGTCCGCAGCATTCGGGCGAAGCCGGGCCCGTACACGGTGTCCCGCACGATCACGGGGTGCTGCGTCTGCTCGCCGTGCCCGCCTCCGGCGCGGTCCGCATGGCTGGGAGTACTGTCGTTCCGCCACAGCTCCCTGCCGTCCGCGGCACTCAGTCCGATGAGTCGGTACTGGATGAGTTTCTTGCCGTCCACCTCGGCCACCCAGGTACCGGTCAGCACCAGGACACCATCCTTGCCCTGCATGAACACGGTGTTGTCAAAGTGTTCCAGATCGACGCCGACGGACCACTGGCGCGCTCCCGTCGTGGTGTCGATCGCGGTCACTCGAGGACCGTTCTTCCAGAGTGCGGACAGCCCCGCCTGGCCGGAGGGCGCCGCCCGGGTCGCGGGGTTCGTGCTCTCGATGAAGAAGACCGTGCCATCCATGATGGTCAGAGAGGGATTGACGATCACGCCTTTGGCCGGGGCATATTCCCAGACCGGCGCGAATGTGCCGGTGTCGGCGGCGAAGATGGAGTGGCTGACGACCACCTGCAAGCCGTTGTACCAGATTGCTTTGTAGTCTGTCTTTCGCTCCATGCTGAACTCGGCGCCGTTGAGAGTTGCGGTGCCGACGAGACGATTGCCGGCAAGCGCCATGAAGCCCCACCACGCACCGGACTGGGTGAAGCGGGAGACGGGCAGACGGGCGACTTGCTTGCCGCTCTTCCCATCGAGGACCACGCAAGAGTCATCTGCGGCGATGTAGAGCTGGTTGTCCGGGCTTATCGTCATGCTGCCGCAGTCCTTGAGTAGTCCGACGCGGCCGCTGCCGGGGATAGTGGCTTCCCAGCGCACCGTGCCGTTGTAGGCGTCCATGCCGGCCAGGTAGTCGCGCCCGATGACGTACAGGGTCCCGTTGCGGTAGAGAGAACTCATGCCTTTCCAGTGGCGGTCCACCATGCGCCTCGGTCCGGGGCGTCCGTACCAGAGGATGCGTTGCGGC
>JAGLDW010001408.1 GCA_023145395.1 Lentisphaeria bacterium
GCAATACGACGAGAAGGGCCAATGAACTCCAACACTGACTTGTTCCCAGTTGATCTTGTTCTCGATGGCGTGTGGCAGTTCGGATACACGCCGGACATGGATGTGGACTCCCCTCAGTTGCCCGACGCCTCCGCATTTTCCGCGACCATGCCCGTGCCCGCCTACTGGGACGACGAGCTGAGCCGCCTGCGTGCGGCACCATTCTGGAGTGATGCCCGGTTCAATCCCGACCATCGGCCTCTCGAGTATCCCCTCGGTGACGATCCGCCTGATGCTTCGACCCTGTTTCTGCTTGGCGTGGGCTGGTATCGGCGTCGTTTCCACGCCCCGGAACTCTGGGAGAACCAAATCGTGAGCCTGACCGTTGGCGGAGTGAAACTGGAGGCTTGGGTTTGGCTCAATGGTGTCTTCCTGGGACATCATCTCGGGCACTCAACCGCCTTTGACATGGATCTCAGCGAACACCTGCGGGCTGGTGCGGACAATGAGTTGATCCTGGCAGTGGCGAACGTGCGTCGGGATCGCCTGGGATGTGTGATTCGCGGCTGGAAGGGATTCAGCGGGGGAATCACGGGTCCGGTCAAGCTGCATGTTGCGCGGGATTGCCGTTTGGCGGATGCTTTTGTCTGGCTCGAACCCGGAGGCAAGGACCTCAAATGGCAAGTCCGCCTCGCGGGCCAATTGCCGGAAACCAATGGTGTGCTGCGCTACCATCTTGTGGAGCTCGATTCGGGCATCGGCGTGGCAACGGGCACGGTCGAGGTATCCACGGCGGAGATGAACTGGACCATTGCCGCGCCGGAAGCGCTGCAAACCTGGTCGGATCGTCAGCCGCATTTGTATGCCGTGCACCTGACTCTTGAGGACCAGAATGGGGTGCTGGACAAACAAGACTGGCAGACCGGTTTCCGGACGATTGCCCGCGCCGGGCGACGCCTGTTGCTGAATGATCAATCCATCTTCCTGCGTGGCGCCACCGAGCATGGCTACTATCCGGAGACCTGCACGCCACCTTTCGACCAAGACTACTATCGCGGTGCAATCCGCCGACTTCGGGAGGTGGGGTTCAACTGGCTGCGTTTTCACACCTCGGTGCCATCCGAGCCATACCTCGCGGCAGCTGATGAGCTGGGCATGATGATCCAAGTTGAGCCGCCGGTAAACTTCAGCGAAGCGGAGTGGGTGGATATTCTCCTAGCCTGCCGCAATCATCCTTCCGTCATCATCTACTGTTGCGGCAATGAAGAATGTCTGGATGATCAGAAGATTGAATATCTGGCTCGCATGGCCGAGGTCCAGAAAGAACTCTCTCCAAATGGCCTCTTCAACCCCCACGAGGCGCTTCGCGGAATAGAATATTCCTGGAAAAACAGTGATTTTGGCGATCGCATGGTCGAACACCCCTACCGGCACGCTCCCCACCGGCTGGAGCGACTCAAGCAGTTTTCCGATTGCATCGGCCAATACGCCTGGGGACAACTCAGCTATAAGAGCACCGGCGCTGACATTCGCCTGCTCGACGAACGCATGGAGTACTATGAACGCCCTCTGCTGAGTCACGAAAATGGCATTATCGGCAACTACCTCGACCTCAGCTTGGCGCCACGCTACGCCGGCACTCGGATTGGCGACGGCATGTTTCGCTCCCTGCGCCGCAACTTGGAGGAGGCAGGATTGCTCCAGCGTGCGCCCCTGTACTACCGGAACTCCTGCGCCTGGGCCGGAGCGGCCCGCAAGCACAATATGGAAAGTGCCCGGCACTGTCGCTATGTCAACGGCTACGACTTCCTCGGGGGGATCGACTGCCATTGGCATCGCGTGGGGTATCCATGCGGGGTGCTCAACGAATTCTACGAACTCAAGCCCGGTGACACCGATGCTGATATTCTGCGCTACAATGGCGAGAGCATCCTATTGATGGGCTGGCATGACTCCCGAAATATCGCAGCAGGAGAAACTGTCGAGATTCCGCTCCGAGCCGCCATCTACGGCTGCGAACCTCAACGGGGACGATTGAGCTGGGCGCTGGTCGATGAGCAAAGCCACCCCTGGGCGGAAGACAGTGTGGATTTGAGTGCGATAGCCACAGGTTGCACTACGGACCTATGCACAGCGACGGTCGTCTTCCCGACGCTGGACAAACCCATGCGGCTGCATCTGGAAGTGACGCTCACCACGCCTGGCCTGCATCTGCGCAACAGCTGGTCTTTCTGGTGTTGGCCCGCGCCGGCGACTCGCCCTGCGAACTCCGCCTCCGTGGTCACCCAGATCGACGGAAAGACACTGGCGGATCTTCAGTCTGGCGCGGCTGTCCTGCTCCTCGGACGCGGACCATTCCCCACCCTCCCGACATCCTTTCAACCGGCTTGCGCAGGCCGCGCAACAGGCAACTTGGCAACCGCTATCGCGGATCATCCGCTGCTGAACCAGCTTCCTCATGCAGGCTGGTGCGACTGGCAGTTTGCACCGCTGCTCAATGGCGGAAGCGCGGTTGTCTTCAATGATCTTCCTCTGCCCTTTGCACCGCTGCTCGAGGTGGTCAGTTCCTTCAAGACCATCCGCAAACAGGCGGCCCTGTTCGAGTATCGGGTGGGGAGAGGGCAACTGCTAGTCTGCACCTTGAACCTGCCCGAGAACGACCCGGGTGCGGTCTTTCTCACAGCAGCGCTAAAAGCGTATGCGGACTCCGCACAATTCCAGCCACAGGAAGAACTGCCTGCTGATCTCTTGCAGCAGATGTGCAACGCCAGCTCGGCTGACTGCACGGATAGTGGAACCGATCAGGGATTTGATCAGCGCGCCCAGGTGCATAGCCCGTAGAATCCCATTCCGGATTTTGATACACCACCAGGTCTCAACAACGCCGCTGCGCGTCCGTCCTATAGCAGGTACGCGCCGTACTGCTTCAGTAGTCTGCGGACTTCGCACGTGTCGACGGCGTGTGTGTCTGCATTGCCTGCGGCGGCCAGTGCTGCGCCAATACCTGCGGCTTCCCCGGTGTTCAGACAGCAGGCCATGATGCGCACGGTGCCGTTCGTGGCGCGATCGGTGGATATGCAGCGACCCGCCACCAGGATATTGCGCAAGCCCTGCGGCGTCAGGCAACGGTACGGCACACTGAGGCTCTGACCACGCTGGAGTGCGCGAACCTGCTTGCGGTTGCGCTCTTTGAGTTCCGGGATCATCGCAGGGGTAAGCTCACAATCGAACGGCTTTGTTTCATGAACATCAATCCCGTAGGCGGTCTGGCA
>JAGLDW010001409.1 GCA_023145395.1 Lentisphaeria bacterium
AAAGGTCAAGAGCCAAAGGCAGGGGTCACCCAGAAAGGCCCGGCAGATTCTGACTGATGAAGCGCGCCCAATCCATCACCTGCACTCGTTCACCGATTAGACGGGTGGGTTGATCAATACCAAGGACATAGCCTGGCACCGTGGGTTGATCGGCAAGGAAGCTGTGCAAGCCGGTGAGCTTCTCGCTGCCGATTCGTGCCATGGATTTGATCTCAACGGCAGCCAGAATACGTTCTCCTTGGCAGATCAGGATGTCCACCTCCGCGCCGTGATTGGTTCGCCAATAGTGAAGCTGATAGTCAAGCCGGTTGTAATGAATTGCCGCAAGGAGTTGGGTGATCACCAGTTGTTCGAAGCGCCGGCCCCGCGTCCTGGCATTCAAGGCCCTGCCAAGTGTGTGGCACAGGGCATTGCTTACCCCACAATCGAATAAATAGTAGCGCGGGTGAGCAACCAGCCGCTTGCGCGCGCTTCTGCGCCAAGCAGGTATTTTGTGAGCCAGAAAGGTGTCTTCCAAAATTTGGTAGTACTGTTGCACGGTCTTGATCGTCACCGCGCATTCTCTGGCGATATTGCTGTAGTTGATTGTCTCGCCATCGCAGGAAGCCGCGATATCCATGAACCGTGAAAATGGACCGATCTGGCGGACCAGTCCTTCAGCCGCGATTTCCTCCTTCAGGTAGGTCTCGGTATAGGCGATCAGGAATTCGCGTCGGTCATCCGCGCTCAACTGCCAGGCGACAGGTAAGCAACCCGTGCGCATGGCCTGTTCGATGTCGAACTGCTCACCCAGCTCTCCGAAGGTGAGAGGATACAAGTGGTAGGTATTGGCTCTGCCTGCCAGAAGGTTGGCACCACCCCGGCGTAGCTTGCGTGCGCTGGAGCCGGTGAGAATAAAGCGTATACCGAATGACTCGATTAGCTCGTGTACTTCATCGAGCAAGGCGGGTAGCTTCTGGACTTCATCGATGATGCAGAGTGCGTTTTTTGGGGCGGGGTGCTTTTTCAGCCAGGCGAGGATCTCCTCGCGCAAGCTTCCGACATGTCGGGCATAGTGAAGAAATTTTCGCTGCGGGAGCAGATCGATATAGAGAACGTCTTGTTGAATCATGGACTTAACCAGCGTTGTCTTCCCTGTCTGGCGAGGACCAAAAAGAAACCAACTTCTTGTTGTGCTGGTCTGTATTTCTCTTTTATATGTCACTCCAAAAATGTACGGTATTTCTGGAGTGACGTCAAGTTGTCCCCGAGTTGGTGCCGTGTGGTTCGGCCTGAGGGCGGGAGCAACTTCTCGACTGCTACTGGACCGCGTCCCAATGCGGGCTACTCAGTGTCGACACTACACCTGGCAGCGTGATCTCACGTGGGTTGTTGGTGTAGATATCGGTCGTATACGTCAAGTTGGTCATGTTCGAGTCCGAGGCCTCGGAGTAGTAGGGTCCATGTGACGTGTCGGCCCGTGGCGTGGAATAGTGATAGTTGTCGTGGATAGTGATCGAGTCATAATTTCCAGAAATCTGGAGCATCTCAATCGCGACATTGTCTGTCACGGTCATGTCGTCAGGGTTGCTGCACTTGAACCACGGCAGCTGGCGGCTGGCGGTCCCAATAATCACGTTTTTTTCGAGCGTTACTCCTCTCGAATCGTTGAAGTAGATCACGACGTCATAGTCGACGCCGTTGTTGTAGAATAGGTTCCTCGCCACGAGACAACCATCTGTGCTGTAAGGCCAATTTTCCGGGGCACCGAATCCAATTCCACCGTTGCTGTCATGGACGATGTTGTAGACGAACTGGACATTCTCAACGTTATAGTGCCCAGTTAGTGCCACACCCCAGCTGCCCGACCCTCCCCCTGATTCGGCAGTATGGCGATATCCCCACATGATGTTGTTCGAGATAATGACGGGATTTTCCGGATTCTGAGAGCCGCCTTTGAGATCTATCGCGTTCTCGGTCAGCGCGCGTATACCACCATCTGTGTACACGTCTTCATTTACATAGAAATGGTTGCAGTCGATGATCGTACCCTGAAAGTCGTGATTTCGTTCACCATCAGCCGGCTGTCGTTGGAGCATGACGCTGTCGTTGAAGTTCAGCACCTCGTTGCTCACGATCTTGGTGTTGCGAACAGAGCAAGGGGAGTCTCGATCCTCACGCGAGAGGTGGATGGCGACCTTGTCGCCCGACAGACCGTTTTGATGCTGATCGACGATGCGCGATTTCTGGATTGTGTTGTCCGATGTATAAGGGGCCGCCGTATCTCCAGGAAGATACACGAACCGAGCGGCATTTCGCGAGAAGGCCCGGTTGATCACCACGTGCTGCGTTCCGTCTTCGAGCACCACTGGCGCGTGGTCCGCGTCCGAGTTGTCGAGGACAGACATCCGGTCCACCACCCACCACCGCGCACCGGAGAAGCTCAGCTGAACGTTCATCTGCTCCGACTCGCTCAGCTTGCCTGGATGCGTGTCGTTACCGTTGTGCAGGCTGATCGTCCGCGGCTCCGACTCCGTACCCTCGGCTGTCAGCGACAGCGGCGTCCCGCTGTAGTCACCAGGCGCCACGAAGAAGTGCTTGTACGACGCATTGTTGAAGTTCGAGCTCGACCACAGCCCGTTCGACGTCGTCACCAGCACGTGCTCCGGGTTGCCTGCGTCGTACGGCGGGATGTCCACTGGCTCCAGGTACGGCGAACTCGCACAGCTTCCCTGCGTGCCCCTGACGTGCATGAAGCGCTCGCTCTCCGTCACCGTGTACGTAGCGTCACTCACCGTGCACTGCGCCGTGTATGGCACGTCCTCCGTCGCGTTCGACGTGACCGTGATCGTATGCGTGCCCTGGCCAGACGCCAACGTCGCGCCCGTCACCACCCACGCGTATGTCTTGGCGCTCCCGTCACCACCAGACATGACCGCGCTCACCGTCGACGTCGCCTCGCACCCCCCGCTCTCCGGCAGCGTGCAGGAGCCAGCGATCGTCTCGTCGATCATCACCTCCAGCGAACCCACCCACGGGCCCAGCGCAAGCTGGCACGCACGCAGCGGACCGGCCGCCGACACCAGGCTGACGTGATTGAGCGCCGTTACACCGGCCTGTTCCGTGCGAAACGAGTAGCTCTGCGCCAGCTCGACCTCCGACGCACCGGGCGCCGTCACCCACACCGAGTAGCGGCCGTTGGGTACGTCCACCACCTCCCGCACCCGGTACGTCGCCCCGCTCGTGTAAGGCAGCGCCAGCTCTGCCGCGTATGCCGAGCCGTCGCGCGCGTCGATCACCCCTGTGTCCCGAAACCGCACGATCGTCGCAAGGTCGCTCCAATCCGGCGTGGCCGGCGGGTCGATCGACAGCGCCACCACTGCGTCCACGTCGCCACCCTGCGGCGTCACGTCCCACACCACTTCGAACGTGCCGCTCTGCTCATCGAACGTCTGCTGCGCCGTGCCCCCCCCGGCCACATCCAGACACCCGTCATCGCAGTCCGCGTCCACCGCGGCCACGCACCCGCTCGGGCAACACCCATCGCCTTCAGCACACGCCGTGATCGCCGTGTGCGCACACGCGGCCGTGCACTCGGCCGCGCTCCCGGTCAGCAGGTCGACCGTGCACGGATTGCTGTCGTCGCACGACGTCGGACAGTCGCCGTCGCAGGTCTCGCCGGGATCGGGCTCTCCGTTTCCACAAAGATCGGCCTTTTTACACTCGCCATTTTCACAGTTCCCGCTTTTGCAGTCGGCGTTCTCTTCACAGCTCTTCCCGAGTTCGCAGGGGGCACACTCGTCGCCACCGCAATCAGCATCCGACTCCTGCCCGTCGATCTTATCGTTCTCGCATGACGGCGCCCAGGGATCCCCGCCGCTGCCGCAGGCTTCGACAAAAACCACCGACAAACCCGCCAATAGGATACAGATTCCAGTCCATCCGGTCAGGAACTTCGCATTCATCCAGAACTCTCCTCTCGCACTTCCGACCTAACGCGGCCTTCGGCCGCAACCAAATACACCTGACAAACATGGCGTTCTTCCAATGCCATGGTGTTTCTGAAGACAAC
>JAGLDW010000141.1 GCA_023145395.1 Lentisphaeria bacterium
TTTGCATTGTGCGGCTCGTCGGAGCATCGCCCGCCACGACTTGCGCGCAGTCCGTATCGTTTCTGGCTCTGTTACGAAACGTTTATTCTGAAATGAAAAATCTGAAATCCAAAATGTGAGGAATTAGAAGTCGAAGGGAGCAGAAATCAGGTTCAATTCCTCGGAACAATCCGCTGTCTCCCCATAGGTGGCGCGCAGACGATAGCGCCCCGGTTGCAGCCCCTTCGTCCGCAGGCGAAACATCAGGAGGTTTCCAGCCGGGACAGTGTAGCTCTTCAGGCGGGAACTACCCATGCCCGACAGCTCCAGACGGATGGCGCCACCCCGGCGCAGCTCCCCGGCGCCAAGCGCAAGCGCCAGGCTCCCCTCCACAAACGAATCCGTCGTGTAGATCTGCCGCAGAGGCACAGTCAGCGACAAAGGCTCGCCCAGCGACAAATTGCGCACGTAGTAGCCAACCGTCTCGTTCCCTGCCGTGATCTTCACCGCCACACGGCAACGACCACGCAAGTCGAAAGGCGTTTGAAAAGCCACGGCGTGCACGCTCGTGCCGCTGCGGAGCACCCTGTCCGAAGATTCCTCGCTCACGATCCTTCCCGCCTGATTCGTGAGCACGACTCGGCAACGCGCGTCCGTCGATGCCCCCCCATTTCGGACCCGCACGGTGACGTGGTTCGTTCCGAATCCAAACTGTTCCAGTGAAAACTCCGTGTCGTAGCGTCCTCCGCCCTCGCCGAAGCGCAGGGCACCGAACAAGCGCGGCTGGTGAAATCCCTTCCTGCCCGGCGTGGCGCGCCATTGCGTCAGCTCCTCATTCTCCCGATTGGTGTGACAGAAATTGAGTCCCCACACCTGCCCCACGGGAGGAGCGGACAGCCCGAACCCCGCAAAGGGAAGATGGAACAACGCCTGCCACGAACCATGCCCACGAACCACGGGAACCACCGCTCCCGACGCATAGTCCACCTCGCGTTTCAACACAGCCATAGTCTCGCTCGGATCCGCCGCCTTCGGATCCGGAACACGCATCTCGTAGCAGCGGGCATCGTACACGTCGCCCAGCGGATTCACAATGAAGTGCAAGTAGTCGCTACGACTCAAAAACGGATCGACGAAAATCTCGAAGTTGTCGTCGTGCCAAATATGCCCGTCTTCCTTCTCCTGCCGATTCGCCCGCAAGACGTAGTCCTCCGACTGCACGCCATCGAGGGAAACCACCAGATGACTGTCGGTGAATGCCAGGTGCGCAGTGCTCGGCAAACGCGCCTCGCCGCCATTGGGGTAGGTCACAAAATCCAGCGTCAAGCCCTTGGTGCGCAGAACCCGTTCCCGTTGATCGGGCTCCTTCGGAAGGTCGGGCAGATAGGGTATGGATCGCACATCCGCCGGCGTGGCAGTCTGCGGCAGGGAAATCGTCCGCCACTCCGCCCTCTCCAGCAAGCGATTGGACATGCAACCCCCGGCGAGCACAGATAGCAGGCCAAGCAGCATAGATCGAAAAAACATGGTGTTCATCCCCGGCCTGGAAGCCTTCAACGATCCGATTGAGAAATCTGCTCGCACAATTCGCGCACCGCTTCGGGCCGCAGTTCTCCATCGTAGATGGGGGACACGCGCGTTTGCATGCACGTGTCGCGGAACGATCCATCGGCGTTATGCGTAAACCACACGCGCAACGTCTCCCCTCCCCGCACTTCCACCTTCACGGGCTCGTTGCCCGAGTGGTACGGCGCCGCCCACCCCCTGGCCAGAGTAGCGATGATCGCCGCGGCTGTCGAGCCCGTGCCGCACGCCAGCGTCTCAGCCTCCACCCCGAACTCGTAGGTGCGCACGGCAACATGCCCCTCCTCCAGGATGCGCACGAAGTTCACATTGACTCCCCCCATGCCGGTGAAACGCTCGTGCCAGCGGATCGCCGCGCCGACACGCGCCACATCCACGTCGTGCAGCGAATCGACAAAGATCACCGCGTGGGGGACACCCGTGTTGATCAAGTGCACCGTCCGGTGGCGCCCATCCGCGTTCAATTCCACTCCAATTTCCAAGCTGTGGGGATTCGGCACGCAGACGGTGACTCGACTGGGGTCGGATGCATCCGGCTGGGCGCGCGCCGTTCCGGCCGCCGTCAAGATGTTCACCTCCGGGCCCGAGACCAATCCTGCACCCAGCGCCCAGTAGGTGAAGCAGGCAGTGCCGTTCCCGCAAAGCCGGGCCTCGGTTCCGTCCGGCTCCAGAAAACGAGCGACGATGTCCACCCCGTCCCCGCTCCCCAGCTGACAGGCGACGACCAGGCCGTCCGCCCCCACGCCCAGTGCCCGACGGCACAAGGCACGGACAACCACCGGCCACGCCCCGGCAGACAGGAGACTCTGATACGCCCCCTGCGTGTTGTCCATGCAGATAAAGTCGTTACCACCAGCATGCAGCTTGGTGAAGGCCACTCGGTCAAGCAGTGTCACATCGCTCCCCTTCGCATCGTTGTTTGAATGCACCGTGTGCAAAGTATACTCGCGCCAGCACCAGACCGCCAACGACGACGTTGTGCAGCGGTAACGCCTCAGCCTTTCCGGAGTGGGAGTTTGCACATTCAGCACCATCCCGGAAATCTGCAACTCGTTGATCTCCACTCCTCCACTCCTCCACTCCTCCAATACTCCAATACTCCAATGCTCCATGGGATCGCTGTGAATGCGAGTTACTCACATTTTGAATTTAGGATTTCAGATTTTAGATGTTATAGGCCAACGTGTTACGACGCCATTATATGTAATGTCGTTGTTGTCGTCGAATTCCGACCTCGTTCCCTCAATTGTTTTGTAGAGAGAATTGCTGTATTGGCGGTTGCCTGGTCGATTTGAGCTCAACAGCCCGGCCGTACAGTTCGGGAATACTGTTTGTATCGAAAATTGCCACATCGTTTCTGGCCCTGTTACGAAACGTTTATGTTGCTGCAA
>JAGLDW010001410.1 GCA_023145395.1 Lentisphaeria bacterium
TGAAGGCCGAGGAGGAAGTGCTGGGCCCAACGGGGCGCAAGGGCCCCGCCCTGGTCATCGAGAGCGATGGAGAGGATACGCCCGCCGAGCCACTTCCGCCAATTGCGGATTGGGAAACCGCCGATCCCAGCGCTCTGCGGGACCGGGTGTCGCAGGCCGGTCTAGTCGGCATGGGCGGCGCCGCGTTCCCCACATTCGTGAAACTTTCGCCTCCGCCAAACAAGCCGGTCGATATTCTGATCGTCAACGGCGTCGAGTGCGAGCCATTTCTGACTGCCGACGACCGTCTCATGCTCGAACAGGTGGAGAAGGTGCTGATTGGCACGCGCATCGCCGCCCGCATTCTAGGCGTGAAGAGAATGGTTATCGGCATCGAGGAGAACAAGCCGGAGGCCATCAAGGTCGTTCGCGCTGCCTGCGAGGGCACGGATGTGGAGGTCCTGAGCTTGCGGGTCCGCTATCCGCAGGGCGCTGAGAAGCAGCTCATCTACGCAGCCACAGAGCGCAAGGTTCCCGCTCCGGGACTTCCCTCCGACATTGGCGCGGTTGTGCAGAATGTGGGCACGATGGTCGCGCTTGCCGAAGCGGTGGTGGAGGGCAAGCCGCTGTACGAGCGCGTGACCACGATTACAGGAACCCCTCTGGTCTCGCCGGGCAACTGGCGTCTGCGGGTGGGCACGTCCTACGCCGACGCGCTGAAACTCGCTGGCGGCGTCAAATGCGACACGGGCAAGATTCTGTCGGGTGGTCCGATGATGGGCTTTGCCGTGTATTCTCTTGAGATTCCCGTGATGAAGAACACGTCGGGGATCACCCTGCTGGGGATGGACGAGCTGTCGCAGTTCACATCCGGCCCCTGCATTCGCTGCGGCCGCTGCGTGGACGCGTGTCCGATGTCACTGCGGCCGGGGATGCTGAGTGTGATGATTGAGAGCTGTGCTTTCGAGCAGGCCGAGGGGGCGCATGTCGAGCACTGCATAGAGTGTGGTTGCTGTTCCTACGTCTGTCCTAGCAGCCGCCCACTGGTGCAGCACCTGCGCCGGGGCAAAGCCGAGGCTGTGGCCCGGCGTCGTGCGGCCGAAGGCAAGTAGCATGACAACCGTGAGAACCAACGAGGCTGAGATGGCGGAAAACGAGATACAACTTCCGGACACGAGCAAGCTGGTGATCAGCGGCTCCCCCCACTTGCACGCCAAGGGGGATGTCAGGCGGATCATGCTGATCGTGATTCTGGCGCTGTTGCCGGCTTGCGCCGTCGGCGTCTATTTCTTTGGGCTTCGCGCCTTGCTCGTGCTGGCCGTCTGCGGCGCTAGCAGCGTTGCCTTCGAGCATCTGGCCACCCGGATGATGGGTCGCGAAAGCGCCATCGGCGACAACAGCGCCTTACTGACTGGTCTCCTGCTAGGCATGAATCTCTCGGCCGGCACTCCCATATGGGTCTGCATCGTGGGCTCGCTGCTGGCCATTGGCCTCGGCAAGATGATCTATGGGGGACTCGGCTACAATCCATTCAATCCGGCGCTCGTCGGGCGCGTGGGACTTCTCATTGCCTGCCCGGTGGCGCTCACCACCTGGGTCAAGCCCGGAGGACCAGGCCAGTGGGCTGCAAACAATGTCGATTCGATGACAGGTCCCACTCCGCTCGGCGTACTGGGCGAGGCCAAGAGCTGGGAGGGAGTCCAGAATCTTGTGGCGCAGGGACAGTTCGACTTGTCGTACACCGACTGGTTTCTCGGCCGGATGGGGGGCTGCATCGGAGAGACGTGCGCGGTGGCGCTTCTCGTCGGCGGGATTGTGCTGATTGCGCTGCGGATCATCCGCTGGCACGTGCCCGTCACATTCATCGCCACCGTTTTCTTGATTTCGGGGGCGGCCCATTTGATCTCGCCCACGCAATTTGCTCCGCCCATGTACCATATGGCCACGGGTGGTCTGTTCCTTGGCGCGTTTTTCATGGC
>JAGLDW010001411.1 GCA_023145395.1 Lentisphaeria bacterium
GTGAGCTTCTCCATTCTCATCATGAATGCCCTGACTCCCATGATTGACCGGTGGACGGCCGTGCGTCCCTTTGGCTTCCTGAAGAAGAAGGAGCTGTCCGGAGAATGATTGAGATCATCAAACTTGGATGTACGCTCGCGCTGACCTGCGCTCTGGCAGGTGGTGTGCTGGCTTTCGCGAACGTGAAGACGGCGGCGCCCATCGAGAAGGCGGCGGGGAAGAAGATGGAGGAGAACCTCTGTCGTGTCCTTCCGCCCTTCCAGAACAGTCCGGGCAAGGAGAAGCAGAGCTTCGACGGTGTCGTGTTCTATCCCGCGAGGGACGCGCAGGGGACCTTGCTCGCTGTGGCGGCCGAAGGGGCGACCATGAGTGGATTCGGGGGGCTGCTGAAGGTGCTTGTCAGTCTGGACCCCGCGTCCGGGAAAATTCTCGCCGTGATCGTCACGTCTCACAAGGAGACACCTGGGCTGGGCACCAAGGCTGTGGATCGCAAGAGCGTGCGTTCCCTGTGGCATCCCTCCGTGGATCCGGCCGCCGGCTCGCTGCCGCCCAATGAATGTCTCGACCGGTTCACGGACCGGTTGATTGCCGACACAGGCGATCCGGCGTTTCATGTGGTGAAGAGCGCGAGCGAAGTGAACAAGCATTCTGTGCAGGCCATCAGCGGCGCCACGGTGAGCAGCAGCGCGGTGGCGGATGCTGTCAAACATGTTTGCGCTGTATACGAAAAGAACCGATCCGCTTTGTCCAAATAGACTTGGCGACCATAGACGGGGACAACTGATATGACGATGTGGAAAGAATTTGTAAAGGGTCTGTGGGACGAGAACCCGATTCTCGTTCTCGTCTTGGGCATGTGTCCGACCCTGGCTGTTTCGAGCAGCATGAAAAATGGTCTGGGCATGGGGCTGGCGACCACGTTTGTGCTGCTGGGAAGCAATGTGGTGATCTCGCTGATCCGCAAGGCGGTTCCGAAGAAAGTCCGCATTCCCATCTACATCGTGGTGATCGCCACATTCGTGACGCTCGTGGAGATGCTGATGAAGGCCTATGCGCCGCCGGAGCTGAACGACGCGCTGGGCATCTTCGTTCCCTTGATCGTCGTCAACTGCATCGTTCTTGGCCGGGCGGAGGCTTTTGCCTCGAAGAACGGCATTCTCAAATCCGCCATGGATGGTCTGGGGATGGGAGTCGGCTTTTCGTTGACTCTGGCCGCGCTTGGAGGCGTGCGCGAGTTCGTGGGCAAAGGCACGTTGTTCGAGTTGCAGGTGGTGGAAAACTGGCCGGATTTTCTGTTGATGAATTCTGCTCCCGGCGCCTTCATCGTCCTAGGCCTGTTCCTGGCGGGGATGAACAAGATTCAAGCACGCAAAGCTCAGCGCGAAGGGCGTGTCTACACCCCCCCGGAAGAGCTGAACTGCTCGCATTGCAGCCTGTGCAGTCTTGGCAGCGACGACTGATCCTGTGTCACAATTCTGGAATCCAGTCGAGCGAGTGTAGCTCGATCTCCGCTTTTTGCAGATTCTGCAGGACCTCCCTGGCCACTTCCGCAGTCGAGCCTCGCGCTGAGACGCGCACATGAAGCGTCAGGGTCTGTCTCTTTTTCTCGAAATCCTGCTCGATGGTAGTCTGCAGCACATCGACTCGCTTGTGCCGAAGCACTTCGACAACCTTGACCAAGTCCTGGTCGATTCCTGTTCGGACACGCAACCGCTTGCGCTTCTCTTGCGGGAGCACGGTTTCCAGCGCGCTCATCGTAAGCATTCCGGTCAATGCCAGCACGGTGGCGATGGTGGCGGGCACATACATTCCAGCGCCCACGGCCATGCCGATGGCGGCTACAACCCACAGACAGGTGGCCGTTGTAAGTCCCCGGATGGTAAAGCCCGACTTGATGATTGTTCCCGCGCCCAGGAACCCGACACCCGTGACGATCTGCGCGGCGATGCGGGCAGGATCATGGCTGTAGGCACGGCCTTGCATCAAGACAGGCAGATAGTTCGGGAGGTGGATGGAGATCGTTGTGAAGAGCGCTGAGCCAAGGCACACAAGCATGTGAGTCCGCAGGCCCGCCGCGCGCCCGTGGAGGTCTCTCTCCATGCCGATAGCCGCCCCCAATACCATCGCCAACACCATGCGTGCCGTCAGCCCCGCAAGTGTCGAACTAGTTCCAGCAAGCCATTCCCATTCCATCTGCTCTGTCTCCTATGTGAATCCCTACCGTCTTGTCTTCAGATAGCTCGTCAGGTTCCGGTAGTAGTTCTCATGTGGGCCGATCATGATCAGTTCAAGGGCGTCAGGGGCCGCCACGCGATAGGACAGAAGATACTGTGTGGTGTCAATCTTGAATTTGTGGACGAAGACACCACGAAGTTCACCACGTTTCTCCTGCCCAACAGCTGGATCTTGGGCGCTCTTCCGAACCTGTTGATCCAGAATCTTCTTCTCTTGCTTCCGGAATCTCCTGACCTTTCTCTCAAAGGTGCGTGACTGGATGACTTTCATGATGGATCATCCAAACTTGTATTCGCTGGACTCACCTTGGTCCAGTTCCTCAACACCAATAAGAATGTCCTTGATCAGGCGGTAGGTCAAATCCGGGTTTTCCTCTGCACACTTCCCAACTCTTGCCCAGTGCTCGATCTGACCGGTTACAGAGCGGCTCTCGATGGCGCTGAGCAAACGCGCTTCGCGCACGAGATTCTCAGAGACTCGAACGGCAGTCGTCATAGAATCATCTCCTTTTAAATAGTACAATAATACAACAGAATGCTGCTTTATGCAACTCTTTTCAGCGCGCCAGAACCGCTTGGGCCCTCAGGGAAGGGGGCAGCCGCAGAGCGGCGTGTAGGCGATGTCGAGGTTGCGGGCGGCCCGCGTCTCGTCGAGTCGTCCGACCGGAGTCGATAGGGGAGCATTGTGGAGGGCGTCGGGATCGGTGCCTGCCTGCTCCGCGATCGTTCTCATGGCCTCGATGAAGGCATCCAGCGTCTCCTTGCTCTCGGTCTCGGTGGGCTCGATCATCATCGCCTCGTGAACGATGAGAGGGAAGTAGATGGTGGGCGGATGGAAGCCCAGGTCGATCAGTCCCTTGGCCACATCGAGGGCGCGGACCCCGTGTTTCTGGTTCAATGTCTCCGCTGTGAGCACGCATTCGTGCATGCATGTCCCTTCGTAGGCTTGGGGGAACAGATCCCTGAGCTTGTGGCGCACATAGTTGGCGTTGAGCACCGCGTTCTCGGCGGCTCTGCGCATCCCCTTCGCACCGAGCATGAGAATGTAGACATAGGCTCGCAGCACGATGCCGAAATTGCCGTAGAAGGGGGCGATGTAGCCAATGGATTTTGGCCGGTCGTATTCCAGGGCGTAGGTGCCGTCCTCGCGTTTGACCACGACGGACACGGGCAGAAATTCCGCCAGGTGGTCGACCACACCAACCGGACCGGCGCCGGGTCCTCCGCCTCCGTGGGGGGTGGCAAAGGTCTTGTGCAGATTGAGATGGACGATGTCGAAGCCCATATCGCCAGGCCGTGCTTTCCCCAGAATGGCGTTCATGTTGGCGCCGTCGTAGTAGACCAGCCCATCGACGCTGTGGATGGCGTCGCAGATCTCCTGGATCTGCGGGTTGAACATACCGAGCGTGTTCGGGCTGGTGAGCATGAGTCCAGCGACTTCGTCGTCGAGCATTTCACGTAGTTTGTCGAGATCCATGCGCCCGTTTTCATCGCTGGGCACCGATTTCACCGCGTAGCCCGCGATGCCCGCGCTGGCGGGGTTGGTGCCGTGGGCGCTGTCCGGAATGAGCACGGTCTTCTTCTTGTTGCCACGCTCGCGGTGGTAGGCCGCCATGATCATGATACCGGTGAGTTCTCCGTGCGCGCCGGCCATGGGTTGCAGGGTGAAGGCGCCCATGCCGGTGATTTCGCAGAGAAGATGATCCATTTCGAACAGAATTTGCAGGGCGCCCTGCGTGAGACTGCCTCCGAGTCGCAACTGCGGGAGCAACGGGTGAAGATGGGCCAGCCCCGGGTAGCCCGCGATCCGTTCGGCAACCTTGGGATTGTACTTCATCGTGCACGAACCCAGCGGGTAGAAATTGGTGTCCACGCCGTAGTTGCGTCGCGACAGCGCGGTGAAATGACGCACCACGTCGAGTTCGCTCAGTTCCGGCAAATCGGGTGGGGTCTCGCGTAGTAGCGCGGGGTTGAGGTGGATGGATGTGGGGACGTCGCTCTTCGAGATGGTCACGCCCTGCCGACCCGGCACGCTTTTTTCGAAAATCAGTTGCATAGCACAGCCTCCAACGCTTCGGCCAGCATGCCGATTTCCTGTTTGGTCCGTTTTTCGGTGACCGCGATCAACATGCAGTTGTCCATTCCCTGGTAGTATCGGCTGAGAGGGAACCCTGCGGCAAAGCCCTTCTCGATCAGTCGCCCGATCACATCGCCCGCTTCGCAGGGAAGACGTAGGACGAACTCGTTGAAAAACCATTTCGCATGGAAATGGGGTTCGACACCTGGAATGGCGGTCAGCCTATGGTACGCGTAGCTGGCTTTGTCGGAGCAGAGCGTGGCGGTCTTGCGCAGGCCCTCCTTTCCGAGAAGAGCGAGGTAGACGCTGGCGGTCAGCGCGCACAGCGCTTCGTTGGTGCAGATGTTGCTGGTGGCGCGTTCGCGCTTGATGTGTTGCTCCCGTGCCTGAAGGGTCAGCACAAACCCCCGTTTTCCTGCACCGTCCGCCGTTTGCCCGACGATGCGACCCGGAAGCTTGCGCACCAGCTTCCCCCGCGTCGCCATGAAACCGAGATAGGGACCGCCGAAGGACATGGGCATGCCTAGAGACTGCCCTTCGCCCGTGACGATGTCCGCACCCATTTCGCCAGGGGTTTTGAGAATGCCAAGCGCGAGAGGATAGCACGATGCGATGAGCAGCGCGCCGTGTTCGTGGACCGAGTCCGCCAGATCGGTGAAATCCTCGATACAGCCGAAGAAGTTGGGGTTCTGCACGATGACGGCGGCGGTTGTCCGGTCGAGCTTGGCGATGATCGCGTCGCGGTCGGCGTGCCCTCCGCCGTTGGGCACGGTCACCAGCTCGATGTTCAGGTTGCGGGTGTAGGATTCGAGCATGACGCGGTAGATGGGGTTGACCGCGTCGTCGATGATGATTTTGGAGCGACGCGTGGCGGACATGGCCATCATCATCGCCTCGTAGATGGCAGTGCCGCCGTCGTACAGCGAGGCGTTGGCGCTCTCCATGCCGGTCAGTCGGCAGATGGCGGACTGGTACTCGTAGATGGCCTGCAAGGTTCCCTGCGACACCTCGGGCTGATACGGTGTGTAGGCCGTGTAGAACTCGCCTCGGCTGGTGATGGCTTGAACGGCGGCAGGTATAAAATGGTCGTAGAAGCCACCGCCCAGAAAGAGGGTGAGATCCGTGTGGTTCTTCCCTGCGATGTCGGCGAGGTGCGCACGCACCTCCTGTTCGCTAAGCCCCTCGGGCAGGTCCAACCCGTCGCATCTGCAGGCCGGGGGAATGTTGGCGAAGAGATCGTTCATAGTCAGCCCGATCTCCGTCAGCATCTCCTCTCTTTGCTCGTCTGTGTTCGAAATGAAAGGCATGGTTTGAACCCTCGGTTTTTTTGGGTCAGATGATCGGCGATCGGTGGGGATTCTCTGCGGGGTTGGCTAGTCAGCATATTTCCGGCGTGCAGTAGCGTCCGGTGCGGTTGTTCACGAAGCGTCGCACGACCTTGGCGGGGATCTCACGTCCGCGCACCTTGGCCACGACTTCGGTGCCTGTGGGGATGTGCGCGTCCAGGAGAGCCAGTGCCAATGCGCGCCTGCTCGAGCTCTCTCCAGGCACTCTATCGACAAATTCCCAGTAGGGGATCATGGTGCCGCTGGTGACCCATCCGCAGGCGCTGTCGGCGGACAGGACTTCCGCTCCGGCACGCGCGATTCCCTTGCCGAGCAATGCCAGTGGGCGGATCCGTCGTGGCAGAATGGCCTGGTCGAACGGATTTCCTTCGCGGGCGGCTTGGGCGGCCTGCGCTTGACGCCAGAGTGCGTCACGACCCAGAAAATCGCCTTTTACCGATGAAAAACTGACCGCGAAGCGGGCCAGTGGACACGCGAAAATGGGCATGGGGGCGCCGTCGGGTCCATCACCGAATTCATGTCCGTACAGAGGCAGGCAGGCTTCCAGGCGCAATGTGTCGCGCGCGCCCAGGCCGATCGGGTTCGCACCGGCTGCGAGGATGGCATCCCAGGTTTCGGCGGCGAGTTCGTTGTCGAGCATCAATTCGAATCCGCAGGGCTCTCCGGCGTATCCCGTGCGGGCGAGCAATGCGTCCGTCCCATGGTATGGCACAGTCGCACAATCGTTTCTGTTCGGCAGTGCAGGCAATTCTCCAAGCACTTGCGCCAGGCACGCGGTAGAATCGGGGCCCTGCACGGAAATCATGGCTAAACGCTCGCTGGCATCGCTGAGTTCTACGTCGAGCCCGCCCGCAAGCCCCTTTAGATGGTCGTAGTCGCGTTCGCGGTTTGAGGCGTTCACGACCAGCAGGAACGAGTCGCCCTCGCGAAATTTGTAGAGATAGGCGTCGTCGATGGCGTGCCCGTTCTCGTCGGAGAGGATCGTGTATTGCGCCCGGCCGGGGACGAGTGATTCCGCGTCGTTGGTCAGCGCGTTCTGGAGCAGGGAAATGGCGTCTGGACCAGTGACGAAAAACCGCCCCATATGCGAGACGTCGAACACCCCCGCGTGCTTTCGGGTGGTCAAGTGCTCGTGCAAGATGCCATTCGGATACTGAACGGGCATTTCCCAGCCAGAAAAGTCCACCAACCGCGCTCCGGCGGCCACATGCCGATCGTATAGAACCGTGCGTTTCATGCTCGCTCGTTTTCTGTTTGTATGATACCAGACCCTAGACGCCAAAACCTACAACAGGCCGCAAGCATCGGCAAGTACAACGCCTCGCCATGCGCGCGGATTCCGCGAGAAGCCCTGGATCGGAGGCGGCTCAGTGCTCAATGGTAGTTTCCCCCCCCACGACGCAATGTCTCGGAGCCATGTCTCGAAATGACTTGACATGAGAGGGTTGAGCACTAAAATGCATGCGATGCGGGATCGTTGTCCCGTCGTCGCTGGGAGAATCGTTCTCCTGGGAACATGGTC
>JAGLDW010001412.1 GCA_023145395.1 Lentisphaeria bacterium
GGGATATCCCTCCGCCAGCCAGCGCGCCGGAAGAACCACGTGGTATACCAGGTCATCCCACGCAGTGGGTAGGCAGAGAGAGGGACTTATGGTGATGAGAACAATCGTCAGAAACACCCCGGGAACCACCAGATTCCGCGGACTCCGCAGCTTCCGGAGATTCTCTCGGTGGGTGTGGCAGAGGTACAGGAGCGCGGGCAGAGCCAGTCCGGGGAGCGCCCGGGAAAGCCAAGGGCCGCCCAACAGACGCGCATTCCCCAGCACCGATGTCAGAAATCCCAGCAGATTGATTCCCAGAACCAGCGAAACGAGGAGACGGTTCCATCCCACGCGCCAGCGCAAGCGCGATGTCAGGAAGTCGCCCGCCGCCCCTGCGATGCAGAGCACACTGCCAACGGCCAGCAATGCCAGGGGAAGAGAGGCGAGGGATTGCAGAAAATCGGCCAAGCACGCACCTCGAGTCAATGGGCGGTGGGGTCCGCTACAGGTTCGAGTCCGGAATCATGGGCACACGATACGCCTCCTCGCCGCTTCAGGCAAATAAAAGGACTGCAAGACTGTTGGGAGTCCTCACCTTCAGCGTCATCAAAGAAATCTGCAACTCGTTGATCTCCAATGCCCCACTCCTCCAGTACTTCAATACTCCATGGGATTGCTGTGAACCTGTTTTCGACTATTCAGGGGACAGGCGGTATGGTATGCGCCAACCCCAAGGAGAAGCAAAGCATGCCAAAGATCACATTCATGGGTGCCGGAAGCACCGTTTTCACAAAGAACGTCCTAGGCGACTGCCTGCAGACTCCCGCGCTGGCCGAAGCCACCATCGCGCTCTACGACATTGATCCACGGCGGCTCGAGGACTCCCGCGTCATGCTGGACAACCTCAACGCCAACAGTGGCGGCAAGGCGATCATCGAGGCCTACTGCGGGGTCGAGAACCGCAAAGACGCGCTGCGCGGCGCCGACTACGTGGTGAACGCGATCCAGGTCGGCGGATACGAGCCCTCCACCGTCATCGATTTCGAGATTCCCACCAAATACGGCCTCCGCCAGACCATCGCCGACACGCTTGGCATCGGAGGCATCTTCCGCACGCTGCGCACCGGCCCGGTGATGCTTGATTTCGCGCGTGACATGGAGGAGGTCTGCCCTGCGGCCTGGATGCTCAACTACACCAACCCCATGTGCATGCTCACCGGCATCATGCTCCAGGGAACCGCCATCAACATGGTGGGGCTCTGTCACAGTGTTCAAGTCTGCGCCCCTCACCTGCTGCGCAGTCTCGAGATCGAAACCGAAGATCTTCAGTGCAAGATCGCCGGTATCAATCATCAGGGATGGCTCCTCGAAATCACCGATGGTGGCAAGGATCTCTACCCCCTGATCAAGGAGAAGGCAGCCGCCAAGAACGCCGCGGAGAAGCATGGCGACATGGTCCGCTTCGAAATGATGCGCCACTTCGGCTACTACGTCACCGAATCCAGCGAGCACAGCGCTGAATACATGCCCTACTGGATCAAGAAGAACTACCCCGAGCTCATCGAACGCTACAATATCCCCCTGGACGAATATCCCCGCCGTTGCATCAACCAGATCGCGAAGTGGGAGAAGCAGCGGGAGGATCTTGTCAACAACAAGGACCTCACCCACCCGCGCACCCATGAATACGCCAGCTACATCATGGAGGCGATGGAGACGGACGAGCCCTACAAGATCGGCGGCAACGTGATCAACAACGGACTCATCACCAATCTGCCTCCCAATGCCGTGGTGGAAGTGCCGTGCCTGGTTGATCGCAGCGGCGTGACTCCCTGCCGCGTGGGGGCGTTGCCCGAGCAATGCGCTGCTCTGAACCGGACGAATATCAACGTCCAGCTCCTGACCATCGAGGCGGTGCTCAGCCAATCCAAGGAGGCCGTCTACCAAGCCGCGCTCCTCGATCCGCACACCGCCGCCGAATTCAGCATCGATGAGATCATCGCCATGTGCGACGAAATGTTCGAAGCCCATGGAGACATGATTCCCCCCATGAAGTAGATCCGAAGTGCCTGACTGCGCCTCCACCGACCTTGTGTCGGTGGAGCGGAAGATTGGCACCTGGATATCGTGTAGGGCACAAGGGTAGTGAAGGCGGGAACCAAAGTGAACAGCAGCAAAATGTAAAGTTATTTCCGCGCGGACCCTTACCATGACCAGAACTGCTCTCTTCATCACCGCCACGGGAACCGATGTCGGCAAGACCTTCGTCTCCGCGGCGCTCCTGCGTGCGCTGCTGGCACGCAACATCGACTGCGCCTACCTCAAGCCGATCCAGACGGGAGGCGATTCCAGCTTGACCACAGCGGATCGCGCACCCGATCTGCGGGCTGTGCTCGATGCCTGCGGACCACTTCCCGGCACCCCCGATCCCATGACTATGGCGCCTGCGGTCTTCCGCAAGGCTGCTTCGCCCCACCTTGCAGCCGCACTCGAAGGCCGACGCGTGGATTTCGAGAAGATTCTGGCCGCCTTCGACACGCTTTCCCGAGCACATGACGTCCTCGTGGTGGAAGGCGCGGGAGGCATCATGGTTCCGCTGGGCGAGGGCCGCACCACCCTCGACCTGATGCAACGGCTGGCCATCCCCGCATTGGTGGTGACGCCAAACCGTCTTGGCTGTGTCAACGAGACGCTGCTCACCCTCGACAAGCTGGCTCGCAGCGGAATCGAGACTCTAGGCGTGCTCTTCAACCGAATTGACGAGACAGGCGACCCAGAGATCTTGGCCGACAACCCGCGGATCGTGGCGGAACTGGGTGGCGTGCCTGTCTTCGGCGAACTGCCCCAGGGACGCGAACCGAACGGCGAAACTCCTCCCTGCATCCAAGCAATCCTCGACCATTGGCTCGGAAGGTAGCGCATGATCACTCGCGTGCTTCGCTCCAACGCAAAAAAGGGGCAGGAACCACGGAGACACGGAGACACGGAGAAGAATAGAAGCGAGAGGTGGCAAGGATCGGGCTCGAACCTGGACTGTTCGAGCCCGATCCTTGCCACGATTCTACTTTTGAGAGAGCAGAGAGAAGACATGATAGAGGAACAACTCACAGAGCAAATCATTGGTGCTGCCATCGAAGTGCACAGGCATTGGGGGCCGGGGCTATACGAGGAAGTCTACGAGCGCAGTCTCTGTCGTGAGTTGACGTTGCGCGGACTTGCTTTCGAGTGCCAACTGCCGATACCATTGCTCTACAAGGGCGAGAAAGTGGGAAGCGACTTGAGGCTTGACCTGTGGGTCGAGAGGAAGGTCGTCGTGGAAATCAAGACTGTGACAGGATTGTTGCCCGTGCACGAAGCGCAAGTGCTAACGTATATGAAACTGACCAAGAGCCGTGTCGGCCTGCTCGTCAACTTCAATGTCTCAGTACTCAAAGATGGCATTAGGAGACTGGTGTTGTGAGTGCTTCTCCTCTTTCCTCCCCTCCAAAAAAGATCGTCTGCGGAGACCGCACTGTTTGCTGGGAACAGTGCGGTCTCCGCAGACCCCCTCCTCTTCTGCCTTCTCTTCTCCGTGTCTCCGTGCCTCCGTGGTTCTGTCTTACGGCCTGCGAGAAACAAGACTGGATTGCGGGCATGCCGTGTCGGAAGGGTAGCGCATGATTACTCCTGCCATGCTTGCGTTTGATCGCGACCACCTCTGGCACCCCTACGCGGAGACGCCTCTCGCCCGCGAGAGTGTGGGCGTTGAGGATGCCGAAGGGGTGCGACTGCGTCTGAGCAATGGCACTGTGGTCGTCGATGCCATGTCGAGTTGGTGGTGCGCCATTCACGGCTACCGTCATCCCGTCCTCGACACCGCCATGCACGAGCAGATTGGCCGCATGAGCCACGTCATGTTCGGCGGACTCACCCACGCCCCAGCCATCGAACTTGGCAAACTCCTGCTCGACTGCGCTCCCGAGGGGCTGGAAAAGGTCTTCTACGCGGACTCCGGCAGCGTGGCGGTGGAGGTGGCCATGAAAATGGCGCTGCAGTACTGGCGCGGCCTCGGCATCGGGGGTCGGAACCGCTTCCTCACAATCCGCGGCGGCTACCACGGCGACACCTTCGGCGCCATGTCCGTCTGCGACCCGGTCGGCGGCATGCACACGCTCTTCAGCGGCGTGCTTCCCGAGCATCTCTTCGCCCCCGCCCCCCGCATTTCCTTCCACGAGTCCTGGGATGCCGCAGACGCTGCGGAGTTCGCAGTCCTGGCGGATCAGCACGCTCCCGAACTAGCCGCCGTGATCCTCGAACCCATCGTTCAGGGAGCCGGCGGCATGCGTTTCCATCACCCGCAGTATCTGCGCGCGGTCCGTGCCGTCTGCGACCAGTTGGAGCTTCCGCTTATCCTCGACGAGATCGCCACTGGCTTCGGACGCTCGGGCACGCTCTTCGCCTGCGAACACGCGGGGATTGTCCCCGATATCCTCTGTGTTGGCAAGGTGTTGACCGGGGGCTACATGACTCTGGCCGCCACTTTGGCCACCGATCGCATCGCCCACGCCATCTCGCGGGGAACCGGCCCGCTCATGCATGGCCCCACCTTCATGGCCAATCCACTCGCCTGCGCCGTGGGGCGAGCGAGCGTGCAAATGGTTATGGACATGGATTTG
>JAGLDW010001413.1 GCA_023145395.1 Lentisphaeria bacterium
TCGGGACACACCTTAAGGTGTCCCCACTCGCTCGCGTCTCGTCAGGAACCAAAATGAACAGCAGCAAAATGTGAAGTTATCTACGCGCCGAACCCAAGGGCCATGAGAAGACAGTGGAATGAACTTCCCAGGAGGATTCTACACATGACAATCCGACGAACCACTCTGAGCCACTGGCCTACTCTCTTCCTTGCGCTAGCTCTGGTTTGCATGGGAGTCCGCGCCGAGGGCAAGGACCCCATCACGAGCAGTGTCATCCGCATTCAGGCGACGGCGCAGCAGCCCGACTATCGAGTCCCCTGGAATCCGGGGGCATCCGGGGCCGGGCGGGGCACGGGCTTCGCCATCGGCGGCAAGCGGATCATGACGAACGCGCATGTGGTCAGCAACGCGCGGTTCATCAGTGTCCAGAAACCCACAGCGCCCGAGATCTTTTCCGCACGCGTTCTCTTCATCGCCCATGACTGCGACCTGGCGATCCTCGCGGTGGACGACGAGGCGTTCTTCAAGGGTCTCCCCCCTCTTGTCTTTGGCACGGTTCCCGCTTTGCACTCGACGGTGATGACCTACGGTTTTCCCATCGGAGGCAGCCAGCTTTCGGTCACGCGGGGCGTGGTTTCGCGCATCGAGTTCCGACCCTACGCCCATTCCGCGCTGGACGCGCATCTGGCCATCCAGACCGATGCGGCCATCAACCCCGGCAATAGCGGTGGACCGGTCATTCAGGACGGAAAAGTTGTAGGAGTCGCCTTCCAGGGGCTCAGCGGAGCGGTGGCCCAGAACACTGGCTACATGATCCCCACTCCCGTCGTGGAGCGTTTTCTCACGGATATCAAAGATGGACGGTACGACGGGTACTGCGAGCTTGGCACCGACACCTTCAATCTGCGCAACAAGGCGGCGCGCGAGCGTCTGGCCCTGCCCGACAATGGCAAGGGCGTGGTCATCACCTCCGTGCTCGAAGTCGCCTGTGCGCATGGGCTGCTGAAAAGAGGGGACGTCCTGCTGAAGATCGACGGCCACGAGATCCTTAGCGACGGACAGATCAAGCTCGATGGAAAGCTAGTTCAACTCGTCGAGATCGTCGAGCGAAAACATCGGGGCGAAACGGTGTCCTTCGACATTCTCCGCAGTGGCAAGGCGGAGAAGATCAAAGTCAAGCTGGACGGCTGCTGGCCCTACCAGATGCGCGCTCACCGCTACGACAAGACTCCTCGTTACCTGGTGTTCGCCGGCCTCGTCTTCCAGCCGCTGCATCTGGACTTCATTCGAGCCTACGGAGTGAAGTCCCCCGATATTCTGGACGTCTTCAATTTCTACATTAGCGATGCCTTGTACAACGACCAACCACAGCCTGTCGTGCTGGCATCGATCCTGTCGGATCCGACAAACACCCATTATGACATGTTTCGCATGAGCATGGTCGATACGGTGAACGACGTGAAGATTCGCACCTTGAAGCAACTGGACGAAGTCTTGTCCAAGCAGGCGGAGCAATATGTATTCCATTTGGTTGGGCACGGAATGCCGTTGGTTATCGAGGCCGAGGGACTGGAGGCCGTGAATGCTCGAGTGGCAAGCCAGTACGCCCTGCCCAGTCTCAAGAATCTTGGCGAGGATGAGGAGGTCTCGAAATGAACAGCACACTCACACGCATCACCATCGTTTTGCTACTCTGCACCTCGCTGACCGCCGTTCGCGCGGGGAACAATGCGATTAAGGCATCCGTTCTGCGCGTCAAAGTGACTGCGCAGGCCTACGACACCATGCGCCCCTGGCAAAAACGACCGCCCAGCAAGCGGGAGACGTTCGGTGTGGTTGTCGGCCCAGGTCAGATTCTCACGTCCGCCGTGCTCGTCGCCAATGCCACATTGGTGGGCGTGGAGCGCATTGACGACTACAGTGAAGCGACCGCGCAGGTCGAATGCGTTGACTACGTATCCAATCTCGCTCTGATCACCATTGCCGATGACGAGTTCAACAAGCGGCTAAAACCCGTGAAGGTTGCCAAGAAGGTCGCCGAGGGAAAATCCGTCAAAGCCTATCAGTTCGAGGCGAACGGCACGGTCCAGGTGACCGAGGGTAGGATAAAGACGGTGGAGACGGGCACGTATGCCATGGGGCTCGGGGCATTTCTCGTCTACCGCGTATCCGCCGAACTACGGCTTGGCAACACGGGGCTGGTTCCCTTCTTCCGGCGTGGTTCGCTGGCAGGGCTTATGGTTGGCTACCGCGACGAGAGTCGGACCGCCTCGCTGATCCCGGGTCCCGTCATTCGGCATTTCCTGGACGATTGGCGCGAGGATGAACTCTACGATGGTTTTCCGCGTGTGGGATTTGGCTATGCTCCCATCAAGGCACCGCAAATTCGTCGCTATGTCGGCCTGGAGGAAGGGGAGGGGGGCATCTACGTCACGTACATCCGTCCCGGGAGCCCTGCGGACAGAGGAGGTCTGAAAAAGGGAGACGTGTTGCTGGGTATCGCTGGCTTTCCCATTGATCGGCACGCGCAGTACGACGATCCAGACTATGGAAACATCGGGATCGCACACCTGATCTCGACCCGGTTCAAATGCGAAGACAAGGTTCTTTTCGAGATTCTCAGGGACGGGAACCGGGAGACGCTCGAAGTGCGGCTCTTCGCGCGCTCTCCCCACGATTGGCCGATCGAACCGATCATGTTCGACCGCCAACCGAAATACTTGGTCAGCGCGGGAGTCATCTACCGGGAATTGTCCAGAGACCTCTTGCGTGCATGGGGAAAAGACTGGCAGACCAAGGCGCCGCGCAGGCTCACGCGCTACGAGCGCAAGCAGTGGAAGCTGTTGAAGCCGGGCGAGAAAGTTGTCGTCGTGTTCGGTATCCTGCCTTCGCCTCTGACCATTGGCTATGAGGGGATACGCTTTACGATCGTCAAGACGATCAACGGTCAACCTGTCACCAGCCTGAAAAATGTCGCTGCGGCCATGAAGAAGCCTCTGGACGGATTCAACGTGATTGCATTCGAGAACCCCAGCGCACCCGAGATCGTGCTCAAGTCCGACCAGATGCAACAGGTGGACGATTTTATCAGGAAGCGCTATCGCCTACAGCAGTTGTCGCATTTGTAAGCGCCAGATCCACAGCTCCGGGAGAGACCGATGATGAACGAATCCCACAGCTCGATTCTGACCGATGTTGAGAAACACCTGTGGCTGGAGGAGTTCGAGCTGAACTCCGAGTCGGCAGGCGATGCGGCCGGGCCGCGCTGGTCGATTCGCAAGCGGACATTGAGAGGCGGTCTCTGCGATGGTGTCGATATTGTGGAGATCGACAACGGCGTGCTGAGCTACACGGTTGTGCCCACCCGCGGTATGGGACTCTGGCGGGGAAGCTACAAAGGCAGGGAGATTGGCTGGAAATCCCCGGTGACCGGCCCCGTGAATCCGCAGTTCATCAACGAGCTGGAGCAGGGCGGACTAGGCTGGCTCAAGGGTTTTGATGAGTGGGTCGTGCGCTGCGGGCTGAACTCCAATGGCGCCCCCTGCACGGATATCGTTCCGGACAACAACGGAAATCCTTCCGAGGTCAGTCTCACACTCCATGGAAAAATTGCCAATCTGCCTGCGAATCGTGTCGAAGTCCGGGTGATTCCTGGCCCCCCCGTCGAGTTGGTGATCATCGGAGTGGTGGAGGAGGCGATGCTGTTCTCCCCCCAATTTCGATTGACCACGACCATTCGCACGGTGGTCGGTAGCAATCGTGTCGATGTGCGCGACGAGATCTGCAATGTTCGCGAAGTGCCTGGTGAGCTTGAGCTGCTCTACCACTGCAACTACGGCATGCCCTTTCTCGAGGGAGGCGCCCGTCTGGTGGCGCCCAGCTTGGAGGTGGCGCCCCGCGACGCGCGGGCGATGGAGGGAATCTCGGACTACGGTCTGTACGAGGCACCAGTCCCCGGCTTTGTCGAGCAATGCTACTTCCATGAGGTGGCAGCCGACAGCATGGGAGCGACGGCGGCCATGCTGCGCAACTGTGCTGGCGATCTTGGAGCGGTGATTCGCTGGAATAAAAGCCAAATGCCCTGCTTCACCCAGTGGAAGAACACCGTCGGTGAGCGCGAGGGCTATGTCACGGGTTTGGAACCGGGGATCAACTACCCGAATCCAAAAACCTTCGAGCGAGAGAAGGGGCGAGTGGTCACCCTCCAGCCTGGTGAGACCTATCCCGTGGACCTAGGTTTCGAGTTTCACGACACGGTGGCGGCCGTCGCATCCGTCGAGGAGGAGATCACCGGGTTGTTGGACGGTGCCGAAACGCTGGTGCATCCCGAACCCGCCCCCCAGTGGACTAGCCAATAGGGCGCAAAAGCACGGCTAGTGGCTCGGGACCTCCGGGACCGAGGGTGTCAGTCGCACGCCTACTCGCGGTCCGGGCCGTCCCGCA
>JAGLDW010001414.1 GCA_023145395.1 Lentisphaeria bacterium
GAGGAGGAAGGGCTAGCCGGACACATCGAGGAGGGGAAACGCCTACTGGAGTATGCGGCCGACCTCGAGTGCGGCATCTGGCAGGGACACTGTGGCATCATGCCGCAAGACCATGAAGACCCAAAGTGGGCGCGGTTCGTCGATGCCTTTGGACAGATTTGCGAACATGGCGAAAAGGTCGGCGCTGTTCTGGCCATCGAGACGGGGCCGGAGCCGCCGGCGACACTCAAGGCGATGATCGACGAGGTGGGCAGCACGGCGCTTTGCGTGAACTACGATCCTGCCAATCTGATTCTCTGGCCCGCGAGATACATGGCCGACGCAGGAGAGGAATACGACCGAGAGCGTGCGTTTGCCGAATACATGCCCGTCGAGGGCGTGAATATTCTCGGTCCGCACACGGCCCACATTCACGCCAAGGACGGAAAGGTCTTCGACGATATCGGGCGCAAGGAAGTGCCTTTTGGCGAGGGCTGGGTGGATTGGGAGCGCTTCGTGGAGCTGTTCCGCTCCCAGGGCTTCGACGGCTACTACGCCATCGAGCGCGAGACTGGGGAAGATCCCGTGGGCGATATCACCCGGGCCGTGGAGTTCCTCAAGAAGCTCTGATCTGAATCGGCCGGCACAAAAAAACTCGTGATGAGGAGCTGATAGATGAAACGCATTCTTGTTCCGCTAGGCACGCTGTTTCTCTGCGGCTCCCTCTTCGCCTGGATCGACTACGACGACAAGGTGGAGAACAAGCAGGCGAAATTCGGCAAGGACTTCGAGGGCTGTGCCCTGCAGCTCTACACCGACAAGGTGGAGTTCGAGCAGGAGATGCCGGAGAAGGTGACCGTGGTGCTGCGGAGCCGCAACGACCGCGCGACTTTGCTGCCCGCGCCCCGCGCCACCAAGACCAGACGCTACGCCCTGTACATCGTCGTCGCCGACAAGAACGGCACCAGTCTGTTCTCCCGCAATCTACTTGAGGGGAAGAGTGCGAATCCGGTGCTGGCGGGCACTCTGAAACCGCGTGCGTCGCAGGTGGTCATCAGCGTGCCGTTCGATCAGTTGGAAGTGGCCGGCGTGGACGAGTACCTCGACGGCATGCCGTTCTTCGACGAGAAGACGCGGATGCGGAATGCGGGAAAACTTGTGCCCCATCTGTACACGCTCAAGGCGGTTCTTCTGTCCGGAGAGCCGGAAAAGCGTCCGGACTTCGCCGTGGCGTCCGATTTGTGGCAGGTGATCCTCAGACCGAAGAGCCCGGCGCGCATGACGGAGGCGGAGCGGCAGGTCAAGTTGAAGGCCTGGCTGGCGACCATGTCGCAGGGAGCGGTGGCGGGCGGACGGGTGTCCAGCCAACTCGCCTCGCTGGGCGACACAGCCGTCCCCGCGCTGATCAAGCTGTCGGAGAAGCGGGCCGAGGCGGGCATGAAGCCCGATGTGGCCCAGGCTGTGGCGGACAGCCGCATCTGGGCGATTGTCACGCTGTGCAACACGCGAAGCCGTGCGGCGGAGGACTACATCATGAAGCGCCTGAAGGACCCCCTCGCCTTCCGCGAACTGTCCTTCATCGTCTGGCACAGTCAGGGCTTCCACAGCAAACGTGTCACGGAGACCCTTCGGGCGTTTGCGGAGGATGCGAGCAATGGCCGGCCGATGCCGTGGGAGAAGAAGCACGGGCGGAAGAGCCGCGGATACGGTCGAGGCGCATGCGAGTACGTGTTCAAACATTTCAGCAGCCGAGGCGCATCGGTCACAGACCAGACAATCGTCGGTTGCATCGCGCGCGGGGATCCGAAGTTGACGGCATTCGCGCTCGCTGCGTGGAAGCCCTCTTCCGGCGAGGCGGCGCTGAAGGTTCTCAAGCCGCTGTGGACCAAGGCCGACCTTCATCCAAACGTGCGCCGCGCCTCCGCCCATGCACTGGCGAGAGCGATGGGGGGCGATGGATTCCCAAAGTACAACAGCCAGGCGGACCCGGACATACAGTGGATCGCGGACACGGTGTGGCTCTACCGCGAAAAGCATCTGAGTCCGCAGGAGACGCTGGACGGCTTGCGCAACACCGTCTTCCAAGTGCGCAAGGAGAATGACAAGCCGAAAGTGCTGCTGATGAAAATCCTCGGCAAGCTGGCGAGAAAAAGCGGCTATCCTGTGACGGGCTCGACCTTCGACATGCCCGCCGACTGGGACCGCACCTGGGTCTGGGCGCTGCGCACGTCAACTATCGACAAGACGGCGGCCACGCAGTTTCTTTGCCGCCAGATGCGCACGCGCGAAGCACTTCCGGCGGTGACGAAACGCGCACTGCTGGTAGAGCTGAAGCGTGTCATTGGAGACAAGTTCCCCCTTGCCTCGACGGCGGCGGCTAGAAAGCCCGAGGCGTGGAACATCTGTGGTCAATGGCTTGTGGACAATGGCTATTTCGGCGCCGACAAGAAGAAAAAACCGAAGGCCATGTCGGGCAAGGCATCCAAGCTCGGGGACTCCCAGCCCGATCGGGATCTGCTTCCGGAAAACCAGGGGCCAAAAAAACCGGGTGCAAAGAAGTAGGAAAAGACCCATGCTGCAGTTGGAGAAACCACGCCCGGTAAAAGTCCTTGCCGGTGTGATCTACGGCGCGGAGACCGCCTGGGAGAAAGGACTGCACCGGATGGCCGCAGTCTGGGGAGAGTTCGATCTGATCAGCGACACCTTCCCGTTCGACACAACCGACTACTACGCGCCCGAGATGGGGAGCGGGCTGACACGTCGCTTCGTGTCCTTCACACGTCTTGTGGACCCGGACACGCTTGGGGCGCTCAAGCACCAGTCAAACGAGATCGAGGCGGATCTGTCCGATGGCGAAGCGCGCACCATCAACATTGATGTCGGCTATCTGGATGTGCACAAACTGGTGCTGGCCACCACCAAGGAAGGCGCCTGCAGGATCTGTCTTGGCGAGGGCATGTGGGCGGACATGACACTGCTCTACGCGAAGGGGGCGTTCACTGCCTTCCCCTGGACGTTCGCTGATTTCCGAGACAAACGCTACCACCCCTTTCTTCTGCGCGTCCGGGAACGGTATAAACGCGCTCTGCACGAGGCACACGGAGGCGTCTGAGACATCCCATGCTCCACACGGCATGGCCTCAAGACCACCTTCCTGACCGCGAGTGCACCTGCAAAGCCGGACCCTGCGAACTCCGCAAATCATGGAGGGCGAGGCTCCCGACGAGCCGTGCCCTGCGAACCCCGCAAATCATGGAGGGCGAGGCTCCCGACGAGCCGTGCCCTGCGAACTCCGCAAATCATGGAGGGCGAATACCCGCAAAAAATTCTTCACTCCTACTTCTAATAATTCGTTACAGCGTGCATTGTAGAGATGTGACACCTAGTCAAGACGTATGCTGCGCGGGTTCTCGCGTGGCAGACCTAGCAACCCAACAGGAGGGTTCGACCCCATGCATATGCTGCACAAGATGATTCGTTCTGCAATCGTGATCCCATGCGTGTTTTCTCTGGCTCTCCATGCGGGGCTTGCGGAGGACCGCGGCGCAGCGCAGAAGCTGATGAAGGACGGGAACTGGAAGGAGGCGCTCGCCGCATACCGCAAACTGACCACGCGGAGACGCGGAGACAGCCCATACCTCGTGTGCGAGGATCTGGACGCCGGTATTCAGTGCATCCGCAGGCTTCGCCAGGAGAAGGAGTTCGGTAGCTTTGTCGAAGACACTGTGAAAAAGCAGAAGCGGAACTGGCGTCTTCTCCAGCGAGCGGCCAATGCATACCAGCATAGCAATCACTATGGCTTCATCATCGACGGCGAGTTCCAGCGGGGTCGGCATCGCGGCGGGGGAAAATACGCCAATGTGCAGGAACGCGATCGAATCCGTGCGCTTCAGCTCATGGACCAAGCGGGAAAACGCGTGCGTGACGAAAAGAACGCAAACGCCGCAGCCGGATTCTATCTGGACTACGCACGGCTATACATTCGGAACGGAAATCAATCCTGGCGGATGCAGACGCTGACGGACATCGAGACCTTGCCGGACGTGCAGGAGGGACACTACCACGGTGGCGGCTCGCGCAATGGAGCACCCGTGGACCGAGATGGCAAGGCGGTTCTGCACTCCATCCCCGAAACATTCAAATCAGCAGTCAACGATGGCGAGCGCTGGCGCTGGCTACTCGACCGCGCGGTCGAGGTTTTTCCGAATTCTGCCGACCAAACCCGCACCGTGCTCGCGGACTTTCTACACGGTCAGTTCGGCGTGCAGACCATGCAGCAGTATGGCTGGTTCTTTCGTGCTCGCGACGACGAGGATGGTCCCCGCACCTACGATTTGCACACCCTCGGCGAGACGGAGACGATCTGCCAGCTCGCAGGTGGCATTCAGCGTTTCGAGCTACCCGACGAGTTCGCCTTCGTCAAGATCTACGAGCAGATCGCGAAGGAAGGCAATTCAAACTGGAAGCGTCAGGCCATCAGCAAGCTGGCGACCATTTTTGAGAACCGCCGCCAGTATGAAAAAGCCGTTCGCTGGTGGAGGAGATACAAGCTTTTGGGCAAGAACGAAAAGAAGCATGGCGAGGATCGCATCCGCCAGATTGTCGGGAACTGGGGTCAGTTCGAGACCGTCTCGAGCCAGCCCGCCGGACGGGCCGCCACGGTCGAGTTCCGCTTCCGCAACGGGCGAAAGGTTGCCTTCACCGCGTACCAAGTGCTGTTGGACAAGCTGCTCGCTGATGTCAGAACTCATATTCGTAACAATCCAAAGCGCCTGGACTGGAACAAGATCAATATCCAAAATCTTGGTCGGCGTCTGGTCTGGGAAAATCAGAAGAAGTACATCGGAAGCAAAGTGGCGGAGTGGTCGCTGGGCCTCAAGCCGCGTCCCAA
>JAGLDW010001415.1 GCA_023145395.1 Lentisphaeria bacterium
GACTTCCCTCTCGCATCCATCTCTTTTACTAATAGACAGATACAGCGAAAACTGATGGGAGTCAAGAATGGGCAGAGAAAATGTCTTCGCCGTAGTCGGCGTGCGTGCGATGTCGCTTTGCGGTTGCCGCATAAGCCGGAAGAGTGCCGCACATTTCACGGCAGTTTTTGCCATGCTATCAAATAATCGCATGTAGTCTTGCTAAACATGCTGTCATGTGCTAGTATAGCATATCCAGCGTAAACACAGGGAATGACCATGGAAAAAGTTCTAGTAGCCTTCGGCGCGTATCTACGGAAGCGTCTGCTGTTGCCGGAAGAGGGGATCAAAGCCTACGTGGATTGGGCTCGGGCGTTTCTGGTGTTCGCACGGTCGCATCGGGATCTGGACTTTGAGGCTTGTCTGACCCATTTTCTTGCGGATCTCGCACGCAGCCTAGATCGACCGACCTGGCACATTGGGCAGGCCAAAGATGCGGCCCGGGTGTACTACTATCAGTTCCGCAAAGGTGGTGATGAGAGTCCGGACGATGGGAGTGCCGCAAATATTCCAGAGTTATTGCGGGAACTGCGTGCCGCGATTCGTCGTCGAGGCTATTCCTATGCTACGGAGGAGACCTATCTCGGGCGGGTTCGAGAGTTTCTTGTGTACCGTGCCAAGACGGGGCTTGCGTCCCGGCCGCTAGCAGATGAGGATGTTCGTAACTACATCACGCATCTGGCGGTGTCGCGCCGAGTGGCGGCGTCAACTCAAAACGTGGCTTTCAATGCAGTCTTGTTTCTGTTCCGGCACGTTTTGGGACGTGATCTTGAAGGCATGGATACCAACGTGCGTGCCAAGCGCGGTCGCAAGCTACCCAACGTCGTATGGCCGGACGAGGCGGCGCGACTTCTCAGTTGTGTATCTGAATCGGCCTGGTTGCCAGTCGCCCTGCTGTACGGTGCTGGACTGCGCCTACAGGAACTCTGTCGTCTGCGAGTTAAGGACATCGATTTTCAAGGGGACTGCATCATGGTGCGCTCCGGCAAGGGCGACAAGGATCGGGCAACGATCCTGCCTGGAACCTTGCGTGATCGTCTGCGCGACCACCTGACTGCGGTCCGGGTTCAACACGACGACGACGTCAGGCTGGGGGCCGGCGAGGTCCATCTTCCACACGCCCTTGCCCGCAAGTATCCGAATGCTGCGGGGGAATGGGGGTGGCAGTACGTCTTTCCGTCCACCCGACTCAGTGTCGATCCCCGCTCTGGGCAGGTGCGCCGCCACCACACCGATCCCAGTGTGATCCAACGAGCGGTTCGCTGTGCCGCTCTGAAGGCCGATTTGGGAAAGCGGGCCACACCACACACGTTGCGGCACGGTTTTGCAACCGCCATGCTGCTCAACGGAGCGGACATTCGCGAAGTGCAGGAACTGCTCGGGCATGAACGGCTTGAGACCACGATGATCTATACGCACGTGATTCGCCTGAAGAAGGGCGGTCTGTCCAGCCCTCTGGACGTTCTGGCCGAGGCCGTCCAGCCTTGTCCTAACGACACACACCACGATTCAGACCAGTCCCATTCGGACACTCCAGCGGCAAGCGAAAAAGCTGACGGCACAATCGTCGGACCGAACCCACGCATAGCGTCTGTAGATGCCGACCAGTCACCTGACAATGAGCTCCAGCACATAATTGCAGGGACTTCCGATGGCCCTGCGCCTGCTGCGGAGTCGGCAGTCGTTTCCTCCCGTGGGCGGGTGACAATTCCTCTCGATGCGCACACGATATGCGGCACTTCTCCCCAGCATAATCCACGCTATCTCGAAGAACTTCTGCCGCCCTCAGTTGTCGTCGGCGCTGAAACAGAGGCTGTGGACACTTTCTCATTCTCAGCACTGTTTCATCAGGGAAACTCCGACCGGCCGCAACGCCCGCCTTGAAGGGATACGGTAAATGATGCAGTTGCCCGGGAAAGTCAGCGACCCTTTTTCAAATGATCCTCTTCCGAACTTGTTTCTGAGGAGTCCGGCGAGTCGTGTCTATGGAATGGTGATGTGTCCTGCCTTGGGCAGTCCGCCAAGAGCGGCGGCGGAGGCGCCGGTGCGGTCGTGGAAGAGGAGATACCACTCGAGTGTGCGCTTGCGGGTCAGGCCGCGCACGGTGAGAAGGGGCGTTGCGGACTCCGCAGCGGAGACGCTGCGCCAGGAGTCGTAGCCTGGGACTCGGTAGTAGAGCGTTGTCGAGACGGGTCGATCGGGAGTCAGACGGCAGAGGAGTGTGTCTCCGTCGACCGTGAACGTGGGTGGGTTCTTGAGGGACGGTGGCTTCGCCCCAACTTGTTTCGCCAACTCTGCCAGCAGGTCGCTGCGGACCGTGCGGAAGAGCTCGATATCCTTGGGCGCCTCTAGCACGCTCTTCACGCTCTGCGCGATGAACTCTTCGATCTTTGCCTGCACCGCCCCTCCCGCGCGTCGCCCCGCCTCCCGGAGGAGATGGAGGCAGAGATAGTCCTCGCGCCCGTCAAGCGTGGATTCCCAGCGGCGACTGGTGATGGCGCCGTGTGGCCCGTCGTAGATGCTGCCGCAGTCGGCGATGGTGCCGTCGAAATCGTCCCAGGGGTCGCCTCGCCAACTGTTGTAGGCCCAGTAGCACGATCCCTGCATGCCAAGATCCCAGACTCGCCACTCTTTGAGGCGGTAGTAGTCGAGAGGCGATAGCGCCTTCATGTTGGTGCTGCAGGTATAGGTCCAGACTGGTTCTCCCTTGGCCATGATCTGCTTGTAGAGTGCGCGGATCTCCTTTGCTCGCGCGTGTCCATAGAGTGTGCTTTGGTGAGGGATCCAGAAATCTATGACGGGATCCATGGCTCGGATCTCGTCGGGATTCTGCGCGCCGTCCATGCAAGTGCTGATCTCGGGCGCGAAGCTGCGCATGTACATTCCCGCCCGGACCGTCAATTCGGCGTTTCCGTGCGTGGCTTCGTCCCATAGCTGGACCGTATACTCGTTGTGTGCCATGCCCAGATCGTCTTTGAGGTGCCGCTCGAACTCGAGCACCCAGGACTTGAAGGCCTTCTGCCAGGCTTCGTCCATGAACTTCCAGCCATGCTTTTTCTGGAAGCGTCTGTCGAAATCCCGGACGATGCCGTAGCTGAAGATGATGATGCCACCATTTTTTCGTGCGTAGTGGAGTTTTCTGACGAGAGCGACGTCGTACCTGCCCCAGTCCGCGGTGCTCTTCATCGTACCGTCGTCTTCAAAGCTCATCGGGAAGTGTGTGTTCACCAGGAAGGACGTGGTGCGGTGCTCGACTAGGTCACGGATCTGCCCCTCGTTCTTGGCATAGTCCCAGTTGAAGGTGCCGATGGGCATGCG
>JAGLDW010001416.1 GCA_023145395.1 Lentisphaeria bacterium
GCTCAGCCAGAATTGCCGACTTTCGCCTGCGGGGACGTGAAATCTGTTGGCGCCGTCCATACGGGGGAGGGGATCGGCGACCGTCTTGCCGAGGCGCAGGGGCTGAAAAGCCACATCATGAAGGCGGATGCAGGTGTTCTGGAGCGTCGCGGTCTCGATCGCGCCCTCAACCAGTTTGAGGTTGTGGTAGCGGATTGTGCCACCATTGGCGTCGACGAGTCGGAGCACGACCTGGAATTGCTTGGCATCAGGTGCGGTGAAGGAACTGGTGTAGACCATTTTGGTGGTGGTCGGACCGCGTGCCGTGATACTTTTCGCCCACGTCCAGCCGTCGCGGATGATGTGCAGATTCCCCGCCGTGGGCGGTAGTTTTTCCGTGGAGATCACAGCGCGGAGCGTGTAGCGCGTGCCGGGTTTGATGGGGACGTTTTGGCGGAAGATGGCGGCACTGCCTGTGTCTCCCGTGAGTGCGAAGGCGGTTTCCGCACCGTCGCGCTCGATGCCGAAGCCCGCAGCTTTCAGAGAGCTTTGTTTCCAGCCGTCCGGGATGTTGTCCTTGTTGTCGTCCTTCGAGAAATCCCCGTTTCGGATCAGGTTGGGTTGTGTGTTGAATCCCTCGAACTTGCCAGCAGCCATCTCCAGGTCGCTGAGCACAAATCGTCCTTCGAGCGGCTGATCATCGAGGTTGGTGAGCACGAATGTCGCCACTTCGGTGTCGTTGCCGCAAGCCGTGAGTTCCACCCCTGGATCCGGCCTGAGGCCCGGCGGCATGTCAGTGCGGGAAAAGGGGGCGAGCGGGTCGGTGGTCCAGAGCACATAGACGAGCCCCGCAATCCGTCCAGAAAGGCGGCGCTGCCCGCCGGCCATTGCACTCCATTCCCCCTGCGTCATGGGTTTGGTGCGGGCTAGGTTGCTCTGCACAAAGGATGTCACGGTGCCTTCGACTTCCTGTAGCAGAGCTTCGCCCTCCTTGGCAAGGGCACTTTCCGGATGGGCGGTAATGCGCTTCCTGAGAGAAAGGGACTGTCTGGCCAGAGCGGCGATATGAGGGACGGGGGAGATGTTGGCAGGCAGACAGATCCGACTTGCGGGTCTGCCGCCGTCCCCGAGCTGGATCGTGAAGCCGGTTTCGCTCCCGTCCACAAAGGGAAGTGTGACGCGCCAATCACCGTCCGCCCCGGTGACCTTCGCTGCGGGAATCGTCCAGGAGCGAGCAAGCTTCGGAGGCCAATCCCGCTGGA
>JAGLDW010001417.1 GCA_023145395.1 Lentisphaeria bacterium
CGGTGTGTTCTATGCAGTTGAAAGGTACTGCACATGATAATGGTCTGTTCATCATGTAGTTGCGCGTCGGCGTGTGGAGGCAACGAAGCACGCGAAACGACGCGGTCCGCTCCGACGGGAGCGGGCGAGGGAGGGTGGTCCCCTCCCGACGGCGAAGGCGCGAGCCCTAATGCAAGTGAACTCGCTTCGGCCTCGTTACACACAAGGCGGTCGGCCAACCTTCCGGATATGGCGAAGCCTGCCATTGTCGGGGAAGCAGCAGACAAGAGCACCCGACAAGCCGCCCGGGGTGACTGGAGAGAGCGCGCGCCGAAAGAACGCATCAGGTATCTGGGAGACCCATCCCGCAGCGCGGCCCCAGCGGTTGGGACTGCGTCGGATCCTTGGGGAAGCCATAACCCTCGGAGTCCGCGGCGATGGGAGTCGGAACGGTTCGTAGTAGCGTGGAAGCGGGGTAATGCCTGTGGAGCAAAGAGACCGTTCCGTCGTCGTGTTTTCACAATGAAAGGAGGGTCCGCTTGAGCAACCGCTCCACTACGGAAAACTGGCCCGCCGGATTCCACCCGGAGTCCGGCATGCCGGAAAAGCTCTCTCTTCTGCGCTGGAAACTGGGCTGCAAGGCCAAGCGAGAACCGCAGTTTCGATTCTATGCGTTGTACGACCGCATCCATCGGCCGGACACGCTGGCGACCGCGTGGCGCTTTGTCAAGCGCAGCAACGGTGCGCCCGGTAGTGACGGAGTGACGTTTTCGGCTATCGAGAACGGCCCTGGCGGCGTGGAGTTCTTCCTTGAGGATCTCCGCGTCGATCTGCTGAACAAGACCTATCGTCCGCGACCGGTGAGGAGAACCCACATCCCCAAGTCGAATGGGAAGATGCGTCCGCTGGGCATTCCCTGCATCCGGGATCGGGTGGCCCAGATGGCGGCCAAGCTGATTCTGGAGCCGATCTTCGAGGCTGACTTCGAGGATTGCTCGCACGGGTTCCGGCCCAGGCGGCGCGCCCACGACGCCTTGGGGGAGATTCGGTTGAGCCTCGGTGCCGGAAGGACGGAGGTCTACGACGCGGACCTGAGCAGCTACTTCGACACGATCGACCACCGGAAGCTGATGACGCAGATCGAGCGTCGCGTCGCAGACGGGGCGGTGCTTCGCCTGATCCGTCTGTGGCTGAGCTGCACGGTGGAGGAAGCCGACGGGCAAGGTGTGGTCCGGCGGACGCGTCCGGCCTGCGGGACTCCGCAGGGGGGCGTCATATCGCCGCTGCTGGCCAACATCTACCTCCATCAGCTGGACCATGCGTTTGAGCATGATCCCTCCTCCCCCCGGTATTTCGCCAATGCCCGGCTGGTCCGCTACGCGGACGATTTCGTGGTGCAGGCAAGGTACATGGGAGGGCGGATAACCGAGTGGCTCGAGCACACGCTGGAAGATGAATTGGGACTGAGACTGAATCGGGAGAAGACCTGTGTCGTGAAACTGAAGGAGCCGGGGGCAAGTCTGGATTTTCTTGGGTACACCATGCGCTATGACCGGGATCTGCATGGCCGTCCCGGCCGCTACCTCAACGTCTTTCCCGCACACACGCCAGTGGAACGCTTCAAGGATAGAATCCGGCGGCTCACCAGCAGCGGGTACAAGAGCTCGTTGAGGGACACGCTTGAGCAGGTCAACCTGCTGAGTCGCGGCTGGAAGGGCTATTTCAGGTACGGCTATCCGCGCAGGTGTTTCCGCGACTTGAACTGGTTCACGCAGCAACGCTTCCGGACTTTTCTCCGACATCGCAGTCAACG
>JAGLDW010001418.1 GCA_023145395.1 Lentisphaeria bacterium
CTGTGGACACGGAACGGTGCCAATGCGGACATGAAGGACATCGTGGCCGCGTTGCGCAAGGCAGTCTCCGCCTCCGCCATTATGAGTTTGGCGGAAGTGAACACTTGCCAGGATCGCGCTCGGCAAGTGCGGAACCAGATCGAGGCACGGCGCATCAAGCCCCTGTTCGCGTTTGATTTCGGGCCGGCAGACTCGCCGGTTCGCAAAGATTTCGTGCCCGTATCGGCGTCGAGTGCGTACACTGCCGAGTCCGGTTTCGGCTGGCGGACCCTCGAGGGGCTCCGCGAAGTCACTCAGCCGGCACTACGCGAGCCGACGTCATCAGAGAGCTACTACGGGCGAGAGATCGAGCCCTGGCTCTATCTCAACGCCCTGACGCAGGATCTGGTCGGCGCGAGCACGTCTGCGGAGTTCGCAATTCGTGTGCCTCCGGGAGACTATGTGGTCTGGTTGCTGGCGGGCAATCCCGAGCGGTCGGGAGGCAAGATGTTCGTCAACAATTTTTCGGCGACCGCAGGTGCGACAGCGCAGCGCATCGGGCTGCCGCAGCCGGACATCTTCGAATCGCTCTTCATTCCGGCGAAGGCCGACGCAGATGGCCTGACGATTCGTTTCGTTCCGGAAACGGGGTTTGTGATCAACGCTCTTGCGGTGTTCGCAAAGGACGATCTGCGCCGGGCGCGCAAGGAGTTTGCGGGTCCGATTGAGCACGAGGTGTTCGTGGCGCCACCGGAATTGTGGCCAAAATGGCACCGCTCACCCAACCCGATCGAGAACCAGGACGCACCACCAGCCTCTGCGGAGTCCGCACGCGGCTACGTGCTGTTCACGCGTCCGTTCGTGCGCAATGTGTATCCCGGCAGTCGCCCCCAGGCGGACGAACGCTTCGAGCGCCTACGCGCCTTTGCCACGCCGGGAGAATACGAGCCGTTCACCTTTGCAGTCAAGCCCCTGCGCGATCTCGACGGCGCGATCGTGACGGCCGAAGGTCTGCGCGGTCCGCAAGGCTCTCGCATCCCGGCTGCTGCCATCGATGTCCGCCAAGTGCGTTGCTGGCCCGTGCGCGGCAACTACAACTCGAAGGACGTGCACCGAATCGTGCCGGAGATTCTTGACCCGGCAAGACCGACGGATCTCGATGCCAACGTTTGCCAACGCTACTGGCTCACGGTCCACGTTCCGGATGAGGCGGCTCCCGGAATGTACCGAGGACAGGCGACGATCCGTTTCGAAAATGCGCCGACGGCTCATATCGCTCTGGAACTGGAAGTGCTTCCGTTCCGCCTCCTGCGCGACCCCACCAAGAGCTTCGGAAACTATTACCGCTCGCCCTTGGACAAGATCCGGGCGAACATGAGCGGCGAGGTGGTCGCGGCCATCCGTCGCCGCGCCGAAGCCGAGGCCATCGATATGCGGGAACATGGCATGAACACGCTCCAGATGAGCGGCATAGGCGCCAAGAAGATCGACGGCAAGTGGGAAGCCACAATCGATCTCGACGAACGCATCAAGTTTCTCGAGCGCTTTGGGCTCTGGGGCGATGCACCGGGCGTGATGATGGGCGCCTTCTTCTCGGGCAGCATCCACAGAGACACGACCGGCGAGGCCCGGATCAAGCATCTGGTCGGCGCCACGATGCCGCCCCAGGAATACTTCGACGCAATGACAGACGTGATCGCACAGGTCGAAAAAGTGCGCCTTGCCCGGGGCTGGCCCGACTTCTACTACTACCCCATCGACGAGGCCTGCGCCGACGCCGTCCCGATTCTGGTCAAGACCCTGGCCGCCATCAAGAAAGTGCCCACCGCCAAGACCTATGCGACACAAGTCTTCCAGCTTGACCACAATCGGGCTCTCGACGATGTGCTCGACGTCTGGTGCTCGGGCTACTTCTGTCCGGACTTGGACGCCGTCGAAGCCATGCGCAAGAAGGGGCGTATCTTCTGGTGCTACCCCAACTTCGTCGCCTGTTCCCGGGGAGTGCCCAACTCCGCACGCATGACCTACGGCTTCGCGCTCTGGCGCATGGGCTACTCCTGCCTGATTCCGTGGCACTACCAGGCGCCCGTGGGCAATCCGTTCTCCGATTTCGACGCCCACTACGGCGACTGGTGCATGGCGTATCCCGGCGCCGATGGCCCGATCCCGACCCAGCGCTGGGAGGCCGTGCGCGAGGGCATCGACGACGGGCGCTACCTCTACACGCTCGAAGCCCGCATCGCGGCGGCGGACAAGGCCGGTGCAGCGAAGAAAGCCGTGGCGGCAGGCAAAGCACTACTCGAGGAAATCCGCGCCGCCGTGCCAATTCAGGCGGAGTACGGGCAGAGCGGGCCGTGGCAAGGCAGGGAATACACAACCTATCGCCGACGCCTGGCCGCCGCCGTCATGGAGTTCGACTGATGCATACGGCACGGTTTCATTGCTGGTTGCGATTTGCGTGTGGAGTTGCCATGATGATGCATGTAATGGCTGAAGAGTTGCCAAATCCCTACGCGCCCGTGAGCGAGCCGGCCATTGGTCCCGCCCCCGTGCCCACGATGGAGCAGGTATTCTACCTGCAACTGGATGCGCCTCCGGGAGTTGGCGTGCAGCTCGATCTGCCGGAAAGCGTGAAACTGCTCGACAAGACAAAACCGCGTAAAGGTGTGATGCAGACGCGGCTGTACCTTCGCGCTGATCGCGGCATCGACGGTAAAATCACCGTGCGCATCGACGGGCGCGATCCGGTGGTTGTACCACTGCTCGTCCGGACCTATCGCGAAGACCTCGAGCATCACATCCAACAGGTGCCGGGGATCGATCCAGACATGCGCAAGGGTGGGCGATCCTTTTTCACTGACGAAATGATCGCAGCGGGAAAGGCGAATCTGCAGCGGTTCCCGGGCTTGGTCACATCGATCCGCGGACCTACACCATTTGACGCGATGTCAGACGACGAGCTTTCTGCCGCGCTGCCCTCGTGGAGCGTCCCGATGCAGTGCTACAGCAACTGGCCGTGCCCGGTCTGCGGTGACAAGATTTTCCGTCATAGCGGATTCTATCCATGGAAAACGCAATTCGACGGCATGTACAAGGCGAAATGCCCAGACTGCGGCAGACTGTTTCCGAGCAACAATTTCGCCGCGGATGATTTCACCAGCGGCGACTATCCTGACGACGGCTGGGGATTCGCGGCCGGTGACGGCAGTCGGGACCAGCGCGCGGGGTGGGTCGGCTATGCGAATCATCAGACGTGGCAGCGCTTGGGAGCATATCTTGAGAAGATGGCCTTTCGCTATCTGCTGCTGGATGATGAAGACGCCGCCCATCGCGCGGCTGTGCTGCTGTGTCGCCTCGCCTATATCTACCCCGGCATGAACAAGCGTTGGCAGCAAGTGAGATCTCGCTACTTGCGCCCGGGCCGACTGCTTGTCGATGGCAACTGGGAGCGGGAGGCGATTCTCGTTCAGGCGGCCTATACGTACGACGCAATCTTCGACTACATCGATCGTGATGAGAAACTCGTTGCGTTTCTGCATGTCCGAGACACGACCATTGACACGTCCGACGACGTCAAGCAATTGCTCGACACGTATCTCATTCAGGTGTTCGGCTGGGACTGGATGCGCCGTGAACTCTCCGGTGGCGGGATGGGCTCGCGCGAGAAGAACCTTGTTCAGTTTGCCATCGCCGCGGACATGGGGGCGATGTCCGACCGCTGGATCGAGGAGGTGTTCACCCATGCATGGAACACTGGCTTGGATAAGGGCGGCTTCGTCGATGAGAACATGATCAATAGCCGAGTGAGAGAAGGCCCTCCCATCATCGCCGGCGTGGGTTATGCGACTGGCTATCTCTGCCACCTTTCTGAAATGGCGGAGATCCTTTCATGGGTGGATTCTCCGCGCTGGAAAAAACTGACCGACTTGTATGATCCGGTGCGCTATCCCAAGTTCCGCGCGGAATTCGATACCTGGATTGACTTTCTTGTTGCGGGTCAGTTTGCTCCCGCATATGGCGATGGTGGCGGCGGAAAACTTCACGGCATCAAATATCCGAACGGGCTGACCTATCCCTCGCTGACGCGCTGGGCGTACGAGCGAGCGTACCGCCGCTGGCCGATCGATCGAATCGCCCGCGCGATTCATCGACAAGGCCCGCGACCCCGGACACTGCGCAGCCCGGGCGGGTTGGGCACGGACACTCCGGATGTGTTCGAGCCAGATGTCTGGCCCCAGGTCGTCGAGCAGGTTGGACGCATTGGTCCCGAGCCGCCGATGGCCAGCCGTGTCCTGGACGGTTTTGGCTTCGTTATGCTCGAATCGCGTTGTGATGCGGCAGAGCTTGAACAGCGTGCCGGGCTTTCGCTCCGCTACGGCTACTCGCGTGGGCATAGCCATCAAGACAACCTGAACGTGGAGCTGTATGCCTTTGGCTTTGCGCTGACCCCAGAACTAGGGTATCCCACTTGGGCGAATCCCTATGGCTCCACCAGTCATGTCGCCCACCACATCACTGGTATGATCGACCGCTCGCCGCAGTACACCACCAACGGCATCGGACGCGGCACATTGGAGATGTTCAGTGGCGCCCCCGAGGCGTCGTTTGCCGAGGTGTCGGCGAAACCGCGGGGATTCGCCAGTCGTGACTACCGCCGCACGATCTGTCTCGTCGATGCCCCGGAAGGCAATGTCTACGTCTTCGACGTGATGCGTCTGGCCGGCGGCAAGGTGCGCACCAACTGCTTTCACGGCCCGCCCTTCGACGGGTTCGAGACGTCGCTGGAAATGGAGCCGACCGGTGAGGAACACTTCGACGTTGGCCCCATCGGCCGCGGTCTAAAGAACAACATCCTGAGACCGCATGCCGCTGTCAGCGATGATGGCTTCTGGGCTGACTGGAAGAAACAAGGGCACGACATTCATCTACGCTATCACGCCGTTGCTTCGCCGGGGCGCACCTATTACAGCGCGGATTGTGGCAAGACAGACATTGCGCCGGTCAAGTTCCTTTTCGCCGAGGATGAAGACGCCGATGGCGAGAGCATTTTCATCTCGGTCTGGGAACCCTATGTCGATACGCGATTCATTGAGGGAATCGAGCGGCTGGATGCGCCCGGTATCGCTGTGAAGGTGCATCTCAAGGGCGGGCGCGTCGATACGTTCAGTGATGCCGACCAGTTCACGTACCGATGAGCGCAGGACGGAAAGCCGAGCCTCGAACACCGGATGGCCGGGGGGGAGCCTTTCACTACGGCGATAACCGGTGTGAACTATGATGCGCGCACGATCACGCTGAACAATGTGTTGCCAACGGATGGCGGCTTGCTGTACATCCAGGGCCGCGGACACCGCACCGCCTATCACATTGAAAGAGCGGACGGTGCGGAAGTCCGGTTGCGCCATAGCGCCATCATCTTCCAATCGCGTCTCGATGGCATTGAGGACGAAGGTAAGACCATCGTGTGTGAATTGCCTTTGTCGCTTGAGGCAGGTCGCGGTTTTCCCCCTGGATACTACGATGGCGCGACGCTCAGCAACGAGCGAGGTGACGTTCACTACCGCGTCGTGGGCGTGAGCGGAAATCGCATTATGGTCGATCGTGCAGTCGCCGTGGATGCGTTCACCGACGGCGACGGCGACGGTCGTGTGCTGGTGAAGATCCATGACTTCGGTCCCGGCGACATGGTCACCATGCACAGATCGGTCTTTCAGCGGTTCTGAATCCAGGCTGTGTCACCTTATTCTCTTCGTCGGAAAACAATGTTCTATCTGTAACACGTATGCAAAAGACAAGGAATGGTAAACAGATGATGCGACGAACCATTGTCATTGCCGCCTTCCTCTGCGGCGGCGCAGCACTGGCGCAGGCGAAAGTTGCGGCCAGGAGGATCCCCTCTGCCGCCAACGCGAGAAACAACATGAATCCCTTCAATCAAGCATACCGTCTCCGTGTCAGAGAACTGTGCGACACATATGAGTGGGCACGAAGCCAGAGGAAGAACATCCTGGACTACTGCGCCTACTGGAAGGCGAAGTCAGATCACGATCTGCGCATATCGGTTCCCAGCCAGATGGTGCCTCGGGCGCTGTATCTGAACAGAAAAGCTGGCTGCCCAAAGTGCGGCAGAGAGATCTTCAAGCACGGATACTATCCATGGCGCATGGAGCCGAAAACAGATCCGTGGAAGGTGCGTTGCCCCAACTGCGATGAACGCTTTCCCAAGAACGACTTCTTCGCCTACTATCTTTCCGGGCTTGACGAGAACCACATGTTCCGCCCGGACCGTGCAGATGCCGCGCTGCTGTTCAACACAGAGCATCCGGATCCGAACGATCCACTTCACCTGTTCGGCGTGGACCCGGGCACTGGCTACAACGATAAGGAGAAAGGGAGCTTCAAGTTTGTGGCGAACTACAACCTTCACGCGAACTGGGGCACGGGCGGGCACTACCCCAAGAGCCCGAAGAGTGTGACATCGGCCGTCGTCGGTCTCGGGTACGGCTATGTGGTCACGGGAGAAGCGGAATACGCACGCAAGGCGGCCGTTCTGCTCGAGAGAATCGCTGATGTCTATCCCGAGCTTGATTTCGAGTATTGGGCGAGCAAAGGCGGGTTCCACCAGTACCGCGGCATCTATGGCACAGCCGTCGATTCGACATGGTCGACACGCGTTGCCTTCGACTTGGCCAGAGCGTACGCCTTGATCCGGGATTTCATCGAGGACGATCGGAAACTGATCGCGAAAATCGAGACCAACATCCTGCGGGTGACATTTGAGAAGCAGAAGCAGTCCATCATCTGGGGCAACATCGGATTCAACAAAGAGGTCGCGATCATGATGGCGCTGGGCACCCGTGACGGCGCCTTTCGGGACGAGCTTGTGGCCTGGCTTTTCTGCAACGAGGAGGGCGAGCCCATCCCGAGTCGGCATTCCGACTGGCGCAAGACCCGGCTGGGGGGCGGACTGGGACGGCGAACGGCCGCTCTCACCACGGACGGGTTCTCCAGGGAAGGCGGATTCGGGTACTCCGCCATCATGCCCATATTTCTGACGCAGGCGTATCCGAGCCTGCGGTTGTTCGCCGAGGGATCGGACGACAGCGGTGTGCATCTCGCCATGGACCTGCTGCGGCAACGACTACCGATGTTCTACAAGACCTCCTTTCAGCTTGTGTGCTGTGAACGCTTCATGCCGACTTGGGGCGATGGCGGTCGTTTTTCGACGCCGATGATTCTGAAAGGCGCGCAGCCGGCGAACCTGTTTGCGGCATTCGCCTCACTGGGGGATGCGGATATTGGGCGAATGTACTGGTACATGTGTGGAGAGACCGACGTGCCGAGGGGCGATCTGCTGGACCCGCACGTTGATTACGAGCACGTCAGGAAGCGGCTCGAGGCGATCCGGAGTGAAAAGGCTCCGCCAACCCGTTCATCCTGCAACCTGACGGGGCGTGGGTTCGCCGTGATGCGCAGCGGGGCAGGCGACTACGAGCGGTCGCTGATCGCCTACTACGGGTCGAACACGGGCCACAACCACCATGAGAGCCTGAATCTGTACCTGTTCGCCTACGGAATGGACCTGATGCCTGGTCTCGGCTACCCGAACATATCCAACACAACCTGGCGTCAGGGGTTCTGGAAACGCCCCATCGGCCACAACACGGTGGCAACGGAATGGGATTCCGGACCGGAAGACATCCGTCTCGCCGACCAGAAGCTTTCGGTTGTCTCGCCGCTTGCCGCGCTGACGGAGATCGGTGCGCGGCGCGTCTACCCGGCCCTGAAGGAATACAGTCGCATGCCGATCCTGGTGACGGTTTCTGACGAGGCATTCTACGTGCTCGACTTCTTCCGGATCGCTGGCGGGTCCGACCATGTCTACAGTTTTCACTCTGGTGTCGGCAGCGTCGCGCTTGAGGGTGCCCAGTTCGTGCCGCAGCAAGGCGGTTCCTACGCGGGTGAAGACGTGGCATTCGCCGTCAGGCGCGAAGGCGAGGGCTGGCGCGCGGGCAGCGGGATGCAGTTTCTGCATGAGGTCAGCCGCGCCATGGTCAGCGGGCCGGTGTCGGCGGAATGGCAGCTCGAGAACTTCCAGGACGTGTCCCCGTTCAAAGACGACGTCCGGCTGCGCTTCACCTTGCTGACGCCCCATTGCGAGGTGGCGCTGGCAAAGAGTCGGCCACCGCAGAACATCCCCGGAAACCCAGAGGATATCCATTACCTACTGGCCCGGAAACACACGCGTGTTGACGAGGCATTCGTCTACACGGCCGTCATCGAACCGTACCTCCGAGGGCGACGCAACATAGCGACCATTCGTTTGCTTGCGCTTGAGAACGCTGGGGGTTCGGACTCCGCTGTGGAAGTGACGCTGAGTGACGGCAGGCGGGACGTCATCGTCCAATGCGCCGATGAGCGGACAACAGTCGCGCTGGAGGGAGACATCCGTTTTCGGGGGAGGCTGCTGTTGGCTCGTTTCGGCGTAGACGGCGCATTGGCCGAACTGCTGGCCGTGCGGCCGTACCATGTGAGTGTCGGGGATGCCTTTGCACAAGACTATGTCCCCTTCGCCGCTGCATCCGTGGCGGCTTTCGACCGGGGAGCATCCAGCCAGTGCACGATCACGCTCGCCGACACGATCGATATACCGTCCGAGGCGCTGCGCCCGTTGTGGACAGACATCACACCGTCACCCGACGCCAACGGCAATTACCGGATTGAGTCAGTGACGACTCGTCGCGGAACGAGCGTACTGAACCTTGGAAACGTCTCGTTCCTATCCGGATTCGACCAGGAAACAAAGCAGTATGCGT
>JAGLDW010001419.1 GCA_023145395.1 Lentisphaeria bacterium
GTTCGGCGCGGCCCGCGCCGAGAGCTCTTACGGGACGAGCCGTCCCGAACCACTATAGCAACGATCCAATAGCGACCAAAGAGGAGTCGAGATGCAACTCGCCCAAATTCAAATGATCATTTGAAATATTCACTTGGAACGTCTATTTTGAGTTTCAGATTGATTTGTTGTGGCGTCAGACTGGGAGCATTGGGCAGTGTCGAGCAAAGGTGCAACAACCCGCGAGCGGATTCTGGAGGCGGCGTGCGAGCTGTTTTCCGAAAAGGGCTTTGTGTCGACGACCACGCAGGACATCTGTGGTCTGGCTCAGGCGAATATCGCGGGCGTGAACTACCATTTTCGGAGTAAGGAGAATCTGTACCGCGAGGCATGGGTCCATCTGGACCGCCTGGCGATGGATCGTTGGACGGAGCTGATTGACTCTGCGGAGTCCGCAGAGGAGAAGTTGTGTCAGTTCATTCGGTTCCGGGTCAACAGTGTCTTGTCGGATGGGATGGAATCGCGATTTCCCCGCATCATGCATCGGGAGATGGGGCAGCCCAGCGCCCTGCATGAGGAACTGATGGAGAACTACATGCGCAAGCGGCGCAAATGGTTTTTGGATCTGGTTCGGGAGATTGTAGGCGGTGCGTTGGACAAACGCCAGGAGCGGATGGCGGGATTCTGCATCCACAGTCCTCTGATCCATTTGATTGAGATACACAATCGCCCAGAGCACCCGCACCGGCATCGATGCCACAGTGTGCGAAAAGACTCCGAGGCCCTGGCGGAGACCCTGTGCACATTCGCGCTGGCCGGTCTTCGCGAACTCACTCGTCAGCATGGCCAGAAGGAAGAATAGCCAAATGAAGCGCACGATTTTTCACCTCTGTTTCATTCTGCTGGCAGTTTTTGTGGTGTCTTGCTCGTCCGTTCGTTCGCCACTCGCGTTGCGTGTCCGATCGCGCAAACTGCCCGAAGCGGATGTGGTTCGATCCTTTCCTGCGGAGTCCGCAACTGTTTCCACTCCGGATCGCTGGTGGGAGGCATTCGGCAGCGAGGAATTGAATGATTTGATGGAGCGCGCTTTTCGTCGCAATCTCAGTGTGGCGTCGGCCTGGACACGTCTGCGCCAGGCCCAATCCGCCGCGGTGCTGGCGTCGGCCGATGGCAAACTGCTTCTGACGGGCACAGCCAAGGCGGAGACGACCAAACGGAGGACAGAGGGTGGAGGCACGGGCGACACGGATTCCTACAACAGCTTCCAGGCCGGTCTTGGATTGTCCTATGAATTGGACCTATGGGGACGTATCCATGCGGGGACGCGAGCGGCTGGGCGGGAGATCATGGCCAGCGAGCAGGACGTGATGGCTACAGCTCTGGCTTTGTCCGGACAGTTGACTGCGGCCTGGCTGCAACACGGGGCCGCGCAGGCTGAGTTGGCCACTGTTCGAGACCAGATCGGGACCAGCAAGAAATCTCTTGATCTGTTGAAGGTTCGGCAACGCAAGGGGATGTCCGAGCTGGTTGATGTCCTTCAGCAGCAGCAACAGGTGTCGGGCCTCGAGAGCGTCGTCCCCGGCTTGCGTGAGACGATCGCGATCCAGAAACTGCAGATTGCCTATTTGCTTGGCGAACCCGCAGATGCGGATCTGGGATTGCGCGAAGGCGGCCTGCCGGCACTTCCCGGGCTACCAGCAACGGGTGTGCCAGCCGAGATTCTGGCCAGGCGCCCGGATGTGCAGGTAGCCTGGCATCAGTTGATGGCGCAGGAGTGGGCTGTTATGGCAGCTCGCGCCGACCGCTTGCCCACACTCAGTCTCTCCGCCACAGTTGCCCTGAATTCACCCGACATTGGGCGGATTTTTGACAACTGGCTGGCCACCTTGGCGGCGAATCTAGTTGCGCCAATTCTTGATGGTGGACGCCGGAAGGCCGTGGTGAATCGGGATCGCGCCTTGGCCGATG
>JAGLDW010000142.1 GCA_023145395.1 Lentisphaeria bacterium
AATCTGAAATCCAAAATGTGAGTGAGTTATAGCCTCGCCTCCCCTCATCCAAGGCGATATGCCTGGTTGCTTGACCCGTCGCATTGGAGCGGGAACAGTAGGCGATGTGTCTGCCATCTTGATCTCGAGCAGTCTTCGGTCCCATACAGCCTGAGTCGTACCTGAGGGCCACCATGAGAACTCTGTTATGCTCTGTATGCCTGCTGGTTCTTCTCGCTGGGTGCGGCAAGTCAAAGCCGGTGGTCGATGATGATGGTGCGCCGGGCGCCAGAGGCGAGATTGTGTATGTGGACAACGCCTCGGACCGTGTTTTGCAGGTGCGCATCGATGGGCACGACGTTGGCGATGTGCCCGCCGGAACCTGGCTCCGATTGCGACTGCGTCATGGCAAGCACCATTTCGTCGCCACCGCCGGGAGTGAGACGGTCGCAGACGTAACGGCGGAATTGCCCAAAGCGCAGATTGGCATCTTCAACCCCGGCGGAGACGCCCGCTACTCCGTGGGCGGGCACCGAGAGGGCGCTCGCGCCTACCAATCCGGTCACACGCTGTTCATCGAAACGGGCCCGGATCAGAACTGGGCCGGCAAGCTGATCGAAGCTGCCGAGTGGCTGACCGTGACTGCCGACCGGTCTCTCGAACAGGACATGATGGGAGAGGTGCCGGACGAAACGACGAAGCTGTACAAGCGAGTGCCGCCAACATTGACGGTCAGCGCCGCTCGGCACATGCTGACCGGGCCGCGCGGCGCATGGCTGGCGGTGGAATTGGCGAAGGCAGCACCCATTCTGGCGGAGGACGGGACCCTGCCAAGCTCGAAGGCGCTGCTGGAGGGCCTGCGCGGCAGATACATCGAGTCCCTGGATGCCACCGCCGCCGCCGCTCTTGCCAAGGCTGATCGAACCGCTTTGACGGAAGACCTAGCCGCGGCGCTAGTGGAGGCAATGACGGGGGAGAGAGTGCCACTGCCCCGCATCACACGCTTGGGGGAACTTCTGGATCCGTGTTTGACGCCTGCACATGTCGAAGCCGTCGCGGCCGCCGCACCTTCGCCAGGCGCCTGGTCGGCACTGCTGAAGGGTCTGACCGAGCCTGGCACAGCCACATGCCTGGCACTGGCTCGGCACGGGATCGCCAGCAATGACCGCGAGGCGGCATACAGCGCGGTGGCCCTGCTGAATCGCACCGATATCGCCACGGATCTTGACACGGTCCGACAAGTGGACGAATGGCTGGCGGCGCTGCCAGCCGGGAAAACCGCCGTGAGCGCGGACTTCGGCTGGAACACGATCGTGGTCAAGCGGATGGCGGAGTTGAAAACGCTTTCTGCACCCCAGTTGGACCGCCAGGCCAGGTGCGTGCTGCCCCCGCACACCGCGCACTACGTGGAGGGCCCGAACGCCTGCATTGCCACTGACAACTATGCCCTGATGACGACTCGCTTTGACGAATTGTCCGAGGTCGTGCGAGAACGGTTGATTGGTGAGCAGCGCCATGTCCGAAGTCGACGAAAATTCACAATGGCCTACAAGGCATTTCTACTCCGGGCGTTGCGCGATTCGGTGCCCAAGCACCGAGGCAATGCCGCGGAAATACTGAGGAGCCAGTATTCCAAGGACGCCGACATTCTTCCCCCGCTGATCGCGATGCTGACAGGGGAAACGGACGAGGACGTCCGCAGTCGGGCGCGCCTTCACGTCGGTATTCTGACGATCGAGCATGCCGAAACCCTTGATGACCCCGTCACGGCATTGCTTGGGGTGGCGACGCATCCCCCCAGTCGCCTGCATGGCAAAGCGTTGCGCAAAATCGCCGCACTCCCAGTGCCCGACGAGCAGATTCTGGATGAAGTCGCCCGGGCTCTCGAAAGGGCGCCGAACGCGGAAGTGAAGAGGCGCCTGGTCTCCTTTCTTGATGGACGTCGCTTTGCAGGCGAACGCCGTTGTCGCCTTGTGCTGCCACTTTTGAGCGATGGTGATGGGGAACTGCGTCAATTGGTCTTTGTGCGTCTGGCAACCTGGATTGCGAAGGATGTGCCGGACTCGGCGCCATATCTGGCCGCATTCACGCGCGCTGTCACGGCCGAATCGGGGCCGCCTCGCCGCACAATCATGCAGAACCTGCTCGATCTTGCCATGATCGACGCGATGCTTGACGCCGCCAGTTCACGAGAGGAAAAGACCGCGCTTGCCCCGAAACTGGCACACTATCTGAAGGCGGACAGCGAAAACGCCCGGAACAGAGTGGTCAGTTGGCTTGTCGAGTCGGACCACCCCGATGTCCTGGCTGCCCTAGTGGAGCATTTTGACCGCATTCCGGCTCGCAACTACGGCAGCATGCTCAGCAAGCTGGGTGCTGCGGCGGTCGCGAAGAATGGGAAAAAGGCGCAGGATCCCCGGGTTGCAGTACTCAGGCGCGGCACTCGCCATCCGAAAGGCTGGGTCCGGCGTGCTGCCTGCAACGCATTGCTCGGCGTGATCCTGCGCGACACGAGCGCTGCGGGAGATGCTCTGCTGGCCGAACTCCGCCAGACCATTGAGCGGGAGCCCGACGAGAACATCCGGAAATATCTTGCCGAACACTTGTCGGAGCGACTCAAGTTCCGACGTTGATTGCGGATGCGAATGGTGCCTCAAGGGTCATGATATGCTGATGATCCCCTGGAAAAACGCTGCCTCGCACGGCAGATTACGGGTAGCGTCCATTCAGCTTCTTTCGATAGTGGAGAATGAGAGATGAGTACACGCGTACGCTTTGGATCCACCGACCTCGAGGTCAGTCCCGTCTGTTTCGGGACCTGGCAACTGAGCCCGCGCTTCTGGGGCGACCAGCCCAAGGATGAGTTGCTGCGCGCCATGCGGGCCGCCTACGAGGGGGGCATCAACTTCTTCGACACGGCGGATGCCTACGGCGATGGCTTGGCCGAGACTGTGCTCGGCGAGTTTCTCGCCGATGTTCCCCGCGACGAGATCGTGGTTTGCACCAAGGTGTTCAACCACTTCAATCCGGATGCATCCCGCTACCCGGATCTATCCCCGGCGCACATACGGGAGCGCTGCGAGATCGAGTTGCGGCGACTGGGGGTCGACACCATCGACATCTACCTTCTCCACATGGTCGATTCGCTCACGCCGATGGCCGATGTCACCCAGACGCTGGACGAGCTGCTTCGCGAGGGAAAAATCCGGCACTACGGGGTGAGCAACCACAATGTCGAGCAGTTTCGGGCTCTGCGGCGGCTGGGTCGCTACGAAGTCCAGCAACCGCCCTACAGCTTCATCGCCAAAGAGATCGAGAAGGATCTGCTGCCCTACTGCGAGTCGGAGGACGTGGGGGTGATGGTGTATTCTCCGCTGCACAAAGGACTGCTGACCGGCAAGTATGTCGGCACCGAGGAGTTCGCCGATTTCCGTCAGTTCCACCCGGATTTCCAAGGCGAGCGTTTCCAGCGGATCGCGACGGCTGTGCAAGGTGTCCGTACGCTGGCCGAGGGGTATGGCATGTCCATCTATCAACTGATTCTTGGCGCCACCCTGATGCACCCGGGCATCCAAGTGGCGGTGGTCGGAATCAAGACCGAAGCCCAGATCCGCGAGGCATGCGCCGCCATGGGAAAAACAATTTCGCGCCCCGACTGGCATGCGTTGCGCCAACAGTTGAACGTCGCCGCCCCCGTGAAAATCAAGGATGGCAGCGGCGGGACGAAGTGAGAATCGATGTGAAAATAACGAGTCATCCGGCATACGTACTCTGGGTGTCCGAATCGGGAATCTGATGCTTTTTGGTATCAGGCACAAGGCTAAGGCATGGTGCACTGGGGCCCAGCGCACCTACCCGGAAGCGCAAGACAAGTAGGTGCGACGGGCTCCGTTGCACCAGCGAACCCGGAAGCGCAAGACAGGTGGGTGCACCAGCGAACACAGAAGGAGAGAGAAGATCATGAGACGCACCACTGGATGGTTCGGTTCGGTTCTGATTGCTTTGATTTCGAGCACCGCACCCGCATGGGCTGCGCCCGAAGCAAAATCCGCAGGCAAAGTCTCGGAATGGCTGCGCTGGACAATTCCACTGCCGAAAGAGGTCAAGCTCGAACACCAAGTGACCCTGCCCGCCGCCGATGTCAGCATCGTCCTGCGCGGCGGTGCCAGCGAGCTCGAGCGCCACGCCGCGCGCACACTTCGCGATCTGTTTCAGGAGAAGGCTGGGGTGCGGGGCGAAACCGGCAAGGGCTTTGAGATTCTGCTTGGAGTCTGCGATGCGCAGGGCCGCATCGGAGAGGCGCGTGTGCCCGACGCCGCCCGGTTGCGGGAACTGCCCAATGGGAACCAGGCCTATCTGATCCGCGCCGTCGGCACGAACAAGCTCATTCTGGCCGCGACCGATGCACGGGGTCTCTTCTATGCCGCCCTAACCTTGCGCCAGCTTCTCGAACCGAAATTTAGCGGTGCGAGTGTCACGTTGCCTCTGGCTGAGATCACCGACTGGCCCGACATGGCCGAGCGGGGCGAGTGGGGATGCTCGTCCTCCCGGGACATCGAGTGGCTGGCAGAGCGGAAAATGAATCTGGTGGAGTTCCACACCAAGCACGAGGTCGATGAGAAGGGCGTGTCCGTGGTTTCAATCAACCGCTCCCTTCTCCGCCGCGGCCAGCTCAACGCGGTCAATATGGTGCCGATCATCTCGCACCTGAACTCCATGGGGCGTCGCGGGGTGTACAAGGTGTATCCCGAAGTGCGTGGCAAGGGAAAGCGCGCGCTCTACAAGGCGCACAGCAGCGAGCTTTGGGCGCCCTGCGCCTCGAACCCGAAACTGCATGAAATCATGGCTGGCTGGATGAAGGGCTACGCCGAATACGGGGTGCGCGACATTTCTTGCTGGCTCGGGGAGCTCAAGCAGCGTTGCGAGTGTGAAGAGTGCGCCAAAGTCGGTCAGTTCGCGCTCGAGACGCGGGCCTTTGTCAAGGCCTGGCAGATTGCCCGTAAAGAGTGTCCGGACCTCCGTATCCGGATTCTCCTCACGCAGGGCAGCTACAAGACCAACGAGCAGGTGCTGGCCGAAGTGCCAGCCGAGGTCGGAGTGACCTACTACGACGGCGGCAAGACCTACGATTCCTCGCGTGATCCTATGATCTATCCATTGCTCGAGGAGTACGCGGCGCAGGGGGGCTGGCTTGGCTGCTACCCCCAACTCACGCCGTCATGGCGCATTGTCAGCCCGTGGAGCTGCCCGCAGTTCGTCAAGGCCCGCATGACCGAGTTTGTCGATAAAAAAGTGGTCAGTCTCGGAGGCTACGTGGTGCCGGACAACCGCCTGTTCGATTTCAATGTCACGGCCGCCGCGGAGTGGAGCTGGAACGCGCATGGTCGCGACGAGCGCGAGTTCGCACTCGCCTGGGCGACCCGCAAGCGCTTCTCCCACCCCGAAACCATAGCGGATTGGGCGGTCATGCTCGGGCCTGTCTCCTGGGACATCTATGGCGCCCGGTTGGTGGAGCGCTATTTCTTCCGCCCAAACACGATCGAGAGCATGGTTTCAGCGCGTGCCAAGCCGGCCTTTGGGCAGGGCTTGTTCCGCTATATCCCGGATGCCGATCATCTGGCGCGCAATCTGCAGACCTGCCGAGAAGCTTTGCGTCTCGCCGACCGGATCGGTTCGGCTGGCATCAAAGCCGAGAGCATGACCGTGCTGACCTACTACGACATGCTCGACCAGCTTTGCCGCATGTGCGACCAGCTTGCGGAACATCCCACGCCGGACACAGCGCAGCGCGGCGCCCTGCAGGACACCATGAATCGGCTTGCACTCAGCGGCGCGCTGAACGTGGAGGCTCTGCGGGACTGGGAGCGGGCTGTGAAAGTGGGGGTGGGAAGCGGGCGTTTTCGGGAATGTGTGCAAGCGACCGAGGACACCGTGCAAGCCGTCGCACGCGCCCTCAAACCGATTGGCATCCGCGATCCCACGCCATTCCTGATGAGCCAGAAGATCGGTGGCTGGCAGTCCAAGGATTTTCAGGAGAAAGCCGAGGTCGTCAAAACGATCGATGTGACCGCGAACATTCTGGGCCCGGGCGCCTACACGGTGACCTTTCAGTACAAGGGCGGCTGGAATGGTCTGACATCGCAGCGAGTGGCCTTGGTCAAGATGCCGAAGGGCGAGCAGGGAGAACAGGTCGAAATCAGCGTGGACGAGCATTACGGCAGCACCGGCCATCGAAGCAAGGGCAATGTGTACGCGCTGAAGCTCGGCGCCTATGATCCCGGCGGGCGCTACCTGCTTGTCGCCAAAATCCGCGGAACGCGCCCCCAGGAGCAGAAGACCGGTCGCACCGGATGCAGTGGCGTGGTGTATTTCCAACGCGAGCGCGATCCCGACTGGCAAGTGCGCCTCATGAATGTCCAGCCGTTGTCCGAGACAGAAGCTGGCACGACCCTGAGAACCAAGTTTTCGGGCAAGGGCATTCGGGTGGGGGTCCTCATCGGCGGCTACGGCTCGGAGGGCATCCTGAAACTCCTCAAGGACAGCAAGGGAATCGATGCGCTGCCCATGGGCATCGGGGATCCCAGGAGAGAAAAGTGCCAGGTGATCATTCTCACCCAATTCAAATCCGGCATGATTCCGGCCGGATTCAGCGACAAGATGACGGATTTCATCAAGCGCGGTGGTGGTGTGATTGCCACTCACGATGCTGTGGGCTACCGCGCCATGCCGAATGTCTGCCCCGCAGTGTGCGCGGGAGGCATCGACCACGTACGCCATGAGAGCTGGAAAGTGACAACGGAGCATCCAGTGACCAAAGGGTTGCCCCGCGACACGGTGTTGACCCAGACCTACTACGATTACATCCAGCTGAAGCCGGGCCCGAAAGGCGTAGTGGTGGCTCTTTCCGAGACCACGAAACAACCCGTGGCCGTGGCGGGAAGTTCTGGCAAAGGCCGCTACGTGGCATTTGGACTGCTCCCCGGATTCAGTGGGGACAATCAGGAAATCAAACCCACCACCGACGAGAGCATGTTTCTGCTCAACGCGGTCAAGTGGTGCGCGACTTCGGGGGGCAAGAAATCCCGCTGAGCCGGTGAGCACGAATCCTTGAGGTCCGACGTCTCCAGTGGCCGTGTCCGGCGAACACCGCAAGGCTCTCCAGTGGTTCGGGACGGCTCGTCCCGTAAGGCTCTCGGCGCGGGCC
>JAGLDW010001420.1 GCA_023145395.1 Lentisphaeria bacterium
CCAACGACGACTGCGGCGGTGACGACGTGTGCAACGGCAATGCCTGCTGCACGCCCGACTGCGAGGGTAAGGCCTGCGGTCCCGACGGCTGCGGCGGGACCTGCGCGCCGGGTTGCGGCGCAGACGAGACTTGCCACGAGACGACTTGGCAGTGCGTGACGGTAGGTGAGTTTGTATCCATAGAGGCTGGTAGCTTTGAGATGGGCTCGCCGGAAGACGAGGCAGGAAGATGGAGCAGCGAGGTCCAGCACACGGTCACCCTCAGCGGGGGCTTCGAGATCCTTCCCACCGAGGTGACCCAGGGGCGCTTCGAGTCCCTGATGGGCTACAATCCGTCCTCTTACACAGCTTGCGGGACGGATTGCCCGGTGGAAAGAGTGAACTGGCACGAGGCGGCGGCTTATTGCAACGCGCTTTCCGCGACCGTCGGGTCTGAGGCTTGTTACACCTGCACGAGCACGGGCGTGGATGTGATTTGCGAGCCAAACGCCGTCTACGCCACGCCTTATGATTGTCCCGGATACAGGCTGCCGACCGAGGCCGAGTGGGAGTACGCGGCTCGGGCTGGTACCATCACCGCGACCTACAACGGCGACCTGGATGACGCGCATCTTGTTTGCGAGCAGCCCAACGATGTGCTGGACCCGATAGCCTGGTTTTGCGGCAATAGTGGTAGTACGACCCATGCGGTCGGCACGAGGGCTCCGAATGACTGGGACTTATACGACATGCTGGGCAACGTGTGGGAGTGGTGTCACGACTGGCATGGGAGCTACCCGGCCGAATCCGCGACTGATCCCTGGGGCGTCACGACAGGCTACAGCCGTGTGACTCGCGGCGGTTCCTGGAACTTCGGCGCCAGGTTCGCCCGGGCCGCCTCTCGGAGCGGGGGCGGCCCGGACGACCGCGGCAGCAACCTCGGTTTTCGTCTCGTGAGGTCTATAGAGCCCTGAATCACAATGCCCTCCTTTCTAAGATTGTTGATATTGCTGTGAAATGCAACGCCGGATCTTCGAGACATCCCCCCGCAGACATGAGTTTTCACCTCGTTTGGTTCGTAGATCGAGGATCGGCTTCTTCTTGGCGGTCTTTCCGGCGGCATTCATTTTACTCTACCTTACCTGGCTTGGCTGACAGAATCGAAAGCTGATCGTTTCGACCTTCCCTGGAAGGAGGAAAGCGTCCCTTGGCCTTGAGGGTTTGGACGAGTCGCTGGACCGTTTCGG
>JAGLDW010001421.1 GCA_023145395.1 Lentisphaeria bacterium
TCCATTTCTGAAGTTCAGAGGCAAAGGCGTCGAAGACTGCCGGGTGTCGAACACGGGCGAGCAGGATTCGTGCGTGCCTCGATTTGCTGCTTCGTTCATCCCCTCGTTCAAGTAGAGCTTCCAGACGCTCTTCCACCCTTTCAGACGCAAGGATTGCGACCACCGCATTTCGGTAAGAATCCCCTGTTGCCTCTGTCACTCCTGAAGACAGGATTCCTCTGTCGTCTTCCCCCGCCGCCGCAATGGCAATCAGCAGAGCGACGATTAGTGGATGTGCATGTCGAAGTGTCATTGTCTATCGCCTCCATTTCCTAAAGGGCTTCCCTGCGAGCGTTACTTGCATAGTGTGCCTCACCATCAGCACCGTGCGGTGCCGATGTGTCAAATGTGCAAACTCGGGTCTGCCCGAACTCACTGAGATTAGCCTCACGAGATGGGCAAGATCAATGGTCTCGTCCAACTATGGGATGACTGTGATGTGAGTACTAGTTTCTCATGCCTTCTTTCCGAAAGTCCCAGAGCTTGAGATTGGTGCCTTTGGCGTCATTGAGGGCGATGGATTCGATCTGGATCTCGCCCTTGGCTGCCGAGACATCGACGCGGAGCTGGCGGAGGCGCGCGGCGGCCTGGAAGGGGATGGTCACCTCATGCCATTGCCTGTCGTGGATGGGAGCATAGTCCAGTGCCTGATGCTGGCCGTACTTGCGGTTCTTGTCGGTGATCCAGAACAGCTCACCCTTGCCCTCGCTGGAGGACTTGTAGCGGATCTTGACACTCATGTCGCCTTGGACCGGAAGTGTCAGCATCGAGCTGATGATGAAAGGGTCGCGATCCGTGGCGTGGACGATCAACGCCTTGTCGCCTGCCTCGAGCCAACAATGTCGCGAGGGGTTCCAACCGAGGACCCTGGGCGTGCATTTTGGATTGAAGTCTGGATTCCTTTTCGGCACGAGGGCACCTGTCTCCGTAAGATGCCGATCCATGGCGCGGGCCATCTCACGGACCTTGTCGGGCATTTTCGTGGCGAGATTGCGGAGTTCGCCGATGTCTTCGCGCAGATTGTAGAGTTCGTATTCGTTGGGAAAGCGTTCGTCGAGTTGATAGAAGTGGATGAGTTTCCAGTCGCCTAGGCGCATGGCCGTGCAGGCGTTGCAGGGCACGAAGCGCATGGTGTGGGGCATGTGCCAGAAGACGGGGCGCTCGGGGCGTGTTCCACCCTTGAGCACAGGCAGGAGGGAGGCTCCGTCGAATTGCTGGCCGGGGATTCGGGCGATGCCGGTCAT
>JAGLDW010001422.1 GCA_023145395.1 Lentisphaeria bacterium
CGTGCCGGGTTTCACCACGCCCGGCCAGGAGACGAGCATGGGCACGCGGATGCCTCCCTCGTACATGGAGCCCTTGCCCGAACGCAGTGGTGCGTTGTTGGTGGGAGTTCGTCCCTCGGGGGCGAGCGCGCCGAGATTCTTCCCCTCGCGGTCCGTACGGTCGTACATGTTGCCGCCGTTGTCGCTGAAAAAGACGAAAATCGTGTTGTCGGCGATCCCGAGTTGGTCCAGCGTGTCGAGGATGCGTCCCAGGCTTTCGTCCATGCTCTTGATCATCGCCCCCATGACCGCGTTGTGCTGGGCGGAGCGGGGATCTTTCTTCTCCTCGAAATACTCTCGGTACTTGATCTTGCCCTGGTAGGGAGCGTGCACGGAGTAATGCCAGAAGTTGAGCAGGAAAGGCTTGTTCTTCGAGGCGCGCAGAAACTGGACCACTTCTTCACCCAGACGATCGGCAAGATACTCTCCTTCGGGGCCGTCGGGGAGCTTCGATATGCGGTAGGGGGAGAAGTAGCTCGGCGGACCGGGCCAGCGGCCACCACCAATATTGACGTCGAATCCCTGATGCTCCGGCCAGAACTTCTCGTTGTGTCCGAGATGCCATTTGCCGATGTGCGCAGTGCGGTAGCCCGCAGTCTGGAACGCCTCCGCGATTGTGGGTTCTTCCAGCGGCAGGAAGCGTTTGGACTGGGGCAGGATGACTTTGACGCCCGGTCCGGCCGTGTCTCGCATCAACGGTCCCGGCCGTGGCGGCGCGTGGCAGGAGGCCGAGGTGATGTGCAGGCGCTGCGGGTATTTTCCCGTGAGCAGGCAGGCGCGTGTGGGCGAGCAGAAGGGGCTGGCGGAGTAGGCATCGGTGAAACGCATGGACCGAGTCGCGAGTCGCTCCAAGCTCGGAGTTTCGTAGTAGGTGCTTCCATAGACCGTGGAATCCATCCAACCCATGTCGTCGGCTAGAAAGAAAATGATATTGGGTTGTTTTGCGGACTCCGCAGCCCGTCCGAGCGCGCACGCGCCCACGCCGAGCGCAAAGGTCTTGAGAAATCCCCTGCGATTGCTGGTCTGCATTGTCCTTGTTTTCATTTTCTGATACCCCGTCGTCAACCAAATAGAATATTCTCAGTTGTTGCGAGATTTCCAGGACCTGCGGAGTTCGCAGTGCGCGGCGGTCGGGGGCGACACGCCCTCCATGGGACAGCGCAGTTCGCGTTGGGGCAGCTCACGGGCCGTTCGCCCTCCATG
>JAGLDW010001423.1 GCA_023145395.1 Lentisphaeria bacterium
GCTTCCGAATGAGACTTTCCTGTTTATCACGATTGGTCTGAGTTGGCGCTCGGCGCGGTTGTTGTGGAACTCCACGCCCGGGTGGGTGACGAACCGGATCAGATGGTCCCGGTACTTTTCAATGCGTTTGACAAGTGTGGTGGCCTTGCCTTTGGTAACCTTCATGCGCGTCAGTTTGTCGAGCTGTTTTTCGAGCTTGGCCAGAGCGCGCTCCTTCTGTTCGCCATCTGGCAGCGCCTGCACTCGCAGTCCCTCCTCGATGAAGTGCTTGACCGCCTTGTCGAAGCGTTCCAGCAGCTTGCTGCCGGAGAGGATTTCGCGTTCTTTCTTGATGTCGCGCAGCAGGTGCACGAGACAGCGCTGGGTGGCGTCGATGCAGTTGTAGGCTGCGTAGAAGTCGCAGATGACGACCCCGCCGAAGCTCTTGCCGAGGATTTCCTCGATGACTTTGGCGCCGCGGCTGTAATCGTGGTGGAAGTAGGCGAGCTCTTTGTTGCAGAAGCACCAGATGTAGCCGTTCCTGCCCATGACCTTCCAGCCGGTTTCGTCGCCATTGAGCCAGTCTTGTTCGGGTAGTGCGCCGAGGACTTCTCCATACGGACCCTCGAGGCTTGCCGCGACTCCCAGCGCCCACGCGCCAGTTCGACCGCCATCGCGGCGGCCGGCGAGACATTGACGAGCAGCAGCTGGTCGAGCAGTTGCCTGTCTCTCCGAACCTGCCCGCAAAGCTGCTCGAGCTCGACCTGCCGCTCAGTGCGCCGAGTCGCGTCCCGCTCCGGGCAGGGGCGCTTTGCCTTGCGGCGTCTATTTTTCGCTCGCTCACTCACTGTTCTTGTCTGCTTCACACTTTCGCTGCGTTCGCTTCAGCAACAGATCCCCGCCATCGGTGAGAACCCACTCCACCACCTCGCCTTTCCGGAAGCCCATCATCTGCGCGCAGGCGCTGGGGAAATTGATGTAGAACTGCCGGCTGCACTTGCGCTCGATCAACTGGACCTTGGTCTTGAATCCCATCGG
>JAGLDW010001424.1 GCA_023145395.1 Lentisphaeria bacterium
ATGGACGGGCAAATGCATGCCCGGGAGGTCATGACCGCCGAGGTCATGATGGACGCCATCGACCGCTTGACCAGCCGCTACGCCACGGATGCTCAAGTACGACGCTGGGTCGACGAGATGGAAATCTGGATCGTTCCCGTGGTCAACCCGGACGGCGCCACCTATGTACACAACACCCAACCCATGTGGCGCAAAAATCGCTCCCATAATTGTGATCCCTTCCCCGGCGTGGATCTCAACCGCAATTTCGCCTGGAACTACCGGCAATGCTCAGGGAGCGATGACACCTGCTCCAGCGATGTCTACCACGGACCTTCGGCTGCATCCGAGATCGAAACCCAGACGATGCAGGCCCTGATGCAAGAGCTGCGCCCCATGTACTACATCAATTACCACACCTACGGTGAGTACATCCTCTGGTCCAGCGGCTGCGGGGCGGTGGACGAAGATGACCTGCTCCGCTCCGTGGGGGAAGAGCTCAACGACCTGGTGCGCAACGACGACGGCCTGACCGGTCAATGGACCATCGGTCCTTCAGGCGCCGGTCTCTATACCGCGCCCGGCGGCTCCGACGACTTCGCTTACGGCGCATCCGGCGCGGTGGCCTTTACCTTTGAGTTGAACGCAGGCTCCTTCCAGCCCGACTACGACACCTGGCGCGACCTGACCGTGACCCGCCAGCGGGCCGCCTGGAGCCATCTCCTGGATCGAACCCTGGACGGCCCATCCCTGCGCGGACACACCTTCGACGCCCAATCAGGAGCGCCGGTGGTGGCCAACTACCGTTTTGTCGACCACCCCTTCTCCTCCGGACAATGGGCCTTAGAGACAGACGTCCATGGACGGTTTGGTCGCGCCAACCTGCCTCAGCGCAGCGAGCGCCTGGTTTTCACCGCGCCGGGATACCTGCCCGAGCTACGCGAGGTCCAGGTGAACGATGGCCCGGTGGATCTGGAAGTCCCCATGCAGGCCGGCATCAACCAGGCACCCACTGCGCAGATCACCGCCCCGACTCTGGTAAACGAAGGAGACACGGTCTCCCTGGACGGCAGTAACTCCACGGATCCAAACGGCAACACCATCTTCTATGCCTGGCGTCAAACAAGCGGCCCGGAAGTTTACTTCGACAACCCGCTTGGCGCTCAGCTGCAATTCATTGCCCCAGCAGTGGACGCGGACACGGATCTGATTTTCGAACTGATTGTGGACGACGGAGAACTCTCCAGCAACCCGCAGACCACCACGGTTCGCGTGCGGGACATGTGGGACGATCTGGAGATTCTCAACGCCACGGACACACCGCAGAACATTCCCGACAATGACCCCGCCGGCATCATCAGCGTCATCCATGTAACCACGGATCGCCGCGTACTGCGGGCCCGCGTTCATGTGGACATCACGCACACCTACATCGGCGAACTGACCGTCAGCCTCAAATCCCCCGCCCAAACCCTGGTGCTGCTCCAAGACATGAGTGGCGGATCGGCCAACAACATCCACACAGAATACCTGGTCCCCCAGGTCGCAGGAGAAATGTCCGCGGGAGATTGGACCTTGCAAATCGTGGATCACGGCGTCAGTGATCTGGGTCGACTCGATGGATGGCAGCTGACGCTGGACTTAGAAGGCGGCAGCGACTGTCAAACCGCCGCCGATTGCGATCTTTTTTCGGTGGAGGAAGCCACCTGTACGGACGGCCGATGCGAAATCGTCAGCTGCCTGGCCCCTTGGCTGGACTGCAACTTGAGCACCCATGACGGCTGTGAGGCTGATCCCAGAACGGACCTCGGCCATTGCGGCGGCTGCGATCAGGCATGCAGCTACGCCCATGGCATCGGCCTCTGCCAGGACAGCACCTGCCTGCTGGTCGACTGCCTGGGTGACTACGAAGACTGCAACGAGGACGAAAGTGACGGCTGTGAAGTCTG
>JAGLDW010001425.1 GCA_023145395.1 Lentisphaeria bacterium
AAAATTCCAGCTCTTCGTCAAATTGCGCCAATGCACCCGACAGCACTGGTTCGTAAACCTGCAGCGAGGCCAAGACGGCTTCCTTGCTTGCCAACAAGGTCTTGCACTCGTCCAGCCGCTGGGCGTTTTCGCGGTGATCCGTCAGTTCGGGCAGTGGCACTTCCGGGAGCTGTAATTCCAGTTCCCCCGGAGCGATTACCACAAAAAACACCCGCTTGCCTGTGCGTGAAAGGTCCCGTGCCACGACTCCGGCTGGCAGCTCCGGCCTCTCTGTTTCCAGCGCGGCGCATAACGAGACCCGCAGGCCGCCACGCTGAAGGGCTGCGAGCGTTTCGCTGGAAAAGCTGCCCCATGGAGCGAGCTCTTCTTCGACGCGCGACCAGTGTACAAGCCGTTCCTCCGCGTGGTTCAACTCCTGGGAAGCTCGCAACACCTGCTCAGCGATGTATTCCGGGTCATGCGCTTCACGGTCGGCGCCACTTGGCTCGATGGAAGAAGGCGTGCCGGGATCTCTCGCCGAGAGGATGCCGAGGGCACGGGCGTAGCGGTCGCGACGACGTGACAGTTCGTCCAACTCCTCGGAGGCGGGGGCCTGCACCGGCTTGACGTGGACGATGCCAAGGTCGCGCAGTTCCGCGACCGTGGCATTGCGAGCCTCCGCCAGGCAGACGATTGTGGCCTCTGTCATCGGTTCAATCAATGCTGTGCTCTCCTGTGCGTCGACCAGCAGCGGAGAGACCGCCGGCCACGCGGCGCCGTTACAGTGTTTGCACCATGGCGGCGTCTCGGGCGCTGCATTTTCCCTTGGCAATCTTGGCCCGACCGACTGCGTTGGTCTGTTGGTCGCCTAGGTAGATCTGTATTCGCCGGATGTTTTCTCGTGCTTCGGGTATCTTGACCTTTTCAAACAGGTTGACGCGCTGTGTGACGACTCGCAGTTCTTGCTCGATGAGGAGCAACTGCTTCTCCACAATCGAGCGGCGCAGGGCGAATTCGACCAGTCGGCGCGCGGCAGCCAGAACCTCGTCGTACCACAGCGGTGTGGCATAGAAATCGTACGGTGCCGGGCGAAACGCGACCCCCTCGAACGTTGGCGTGTCGATCCCCGCAATGTTGCGAATTCCGGTATGGAGGTGCTCGACAACGAGAAGATCGTGCAGTTGCTTCTCATGCAAGCCGTCAAGAACTTCGATCCAGGCGTCCATTGTGGTGCGAAACGTCTCCTCCTCGCTGTCGAGATGGGAAAGGACTTCCCGAATCAGACGGACTTCGAG
>JAGLDW010001426.1 GCA_023145395.1 Lentisphaeria bacterium
CGATGCGCTCGAAGCTGCGGAAGCGAAAACCTACCTCTGTCACGCGATTCAAGACCTTCGAAGCATCATCCATCACGGTGCGGTCGGTCTGGATATTGAGCGCAAGTGGGCGCAGGTGGCGCACTCCCACCTCGAAGGCACCGACCACGATGCTGATTAGGCCGCCGCAATCAGCATCGTTTGGCGCAACGTCCGGCGCTGTTTGGAGATGGGCCGATGATTGAATCAGTGGGAATCGGAGAGGCCTCGGGGTGCTGCACGGGTGATGCGAGGTCCGCGTGCAACGACCTCGGCGACCGTAAGTGCTGCGGAGTGTTCAAAATCATGTGGACGAGCGCTCGACGCAAGGCCCATAGGCGCACTACGTGGGGGTGGATCCAAAAAACCTCAGACCGCTCGGAGCACTGTAAAAGGGCGGAACCCGAAGAGTGCGACGGTGTGAGTCACCATCATGGATTTGCGTGATGGGTGGAATTGCTACCCACTCCAGCCAGGGGTTTGGTGGTGGCATGGGATCGCAGGGCTGACATGCAGGGCTACCGCCGACGGCAGTTGGTCAATGGGATGGGATGGCATTGCAGGTGGGCGCGGGCCTACGTGGATTGAGGAAGGGCGGTCAAGCACACCAATGCTCGACGCTGAGGCCGAAGCAGAGATTTATCATTACGTCCACCGAAGCGGGTGGAGGGAGATGCGACGATGAGTAAGAACGCGAAGACGAGAATCACCTTATCGAAGATCGTGAAAGCGCCACAACATGGGGCGGACACCGTTTTAATGATCGTGGCGACCTCGGGGGCGGGATTATGATCGACGACAAAGAACGCTTGCCCGAAGGCTGTTTTGCGCTGTGGCTCATCGCGTCACACCATGCGCCGGACTTCTACACAGTTTGGTATGCGGATGGCACCCGAGCGCGCTTTGGGCAGAGTGCACACACCGGCGACGTTACCCATGCCGTACTTGAGTCGATCCGCGGTGGGACAGGACGCGTCCGACGGCGATCCCACTATGAAATGGGGCGCGAGGTGGACTCGTTTAATGTCGGTGGACTCAATGCGCTTGTGGATTTCCCAATTGTGCCTACACCTACGGCGAGAGACGAACTGTGCACGGTCTGTGAAGTGCGGAAACGCATGTACAGCAACCGGTGTCACTTGTGTGTAGTTTGGGGTGCGCCGTGTACTGACTACTGTTCAGTATGTCAACGATTATTCAACAAATCCGGGAGGATAAAGTGATTTCAACAGGATATTTCCTAACGCAACCTGAGCGACTTCGGCTGGCCACACTGCGCGCTCAAATCGCAGAGATTAAGCACGGCGCTGAGTCCATATCGGCGCAGTTCGCCATTCACGCGGCGAGTGCCCATGGTGCAGTG
>JAGLDW010001427.1 GCA_023145395.1 Lentisphaeria bacterium
GATGTGGGGTCCGGGGAGCGCACGCACTCCCCGGCGGGGTTTGGGGCAGCGCCCCATTGCTCCATGCGGACTCCGCACTGCACACGTTCAGATTGCGCGGCATCACCCTCGTTCGCGTAAGGGTCGGCGCGTGATACAACAACATGAGGTTCACATGCAAAACAGATTCCACATCCGGCCCCGCTACGCGCGTCTCGCGACCGACGAGGGGATTCCTCTGGCGGAGAGAAACTACCAGCGGGCCCATCTTGATTGGCGCGTTCCAGCGAATCAATGCGCTCTGGTCTGCATTGACTGCTGGAGCTGGCACTTCAGCGAGGAGACGTTCTCCCGCATCGACGACATTTCCCGGAACCGCATCGCTCCGCTCTTGGAGGCATGCCGCAAGACGGAGATGACAATTGTTCACGCGCCAGCCAATCCCGTGGCGTCACGTCACCCGAATCTTGTTCAATTCCGTGCGGATGGTGAGGTCTCCTCCCCTCCCTGGCCCGATTCTCCCAGCTGGCCCCCCCAGGAGTTTCGCTCGAAAACTGCGGAGTTCGCAGAATTCGCCAAACCGAGCGAGCCAAGCATGGTCGAACGGGCAAGGCACGGGAGCACGCTGCGCGATTTCCACGAATCCTGTCGCCCGCAAGGAAACGAACCAGTCGTCATCGACGGAGAGGATCTGCACCGCCTCTGCGCGGAGCGCGGCATCCTCCATCTCTTCTTCCTCGGCTTCAATACCAACGCCTGCGTGATGATGCGCGACTACGGATTGCCCGCGATGGTCCGCCGCGGCTATCACGGCATCCTCGTGCGAGACTGCACCACCGGAATGGAGATCGCCGACACGGTGGAGACACTTGCCTGCACCCACGGCACCATCGCGGACATCGAGCAATTTCTCGGCTACACAGTCACATCCGACGAACTCATCGCAGGCATCCAGGAGATTCGGTCATGAAGCTAGTTGTCAGCGCTCTGCATTTTCCCTGGGACACCCTTCCCGACTGCATGCGCATCGCGCGCGACGAGCTTGGGCTGGACGGGGTCGAGCTGTCCTGGCACACGGGCGCCCAGCGTCCCCACTGCACGGACGAGGACATGAAGCAGATCCGTGCGGAGTCCGATGGCATGCATATTTCCGCCCACATCTGGGAGAATCTGGCAAAGCTCGAGACGCACGCCGCCGTCGCCGCGCTCACGCACTGGATCGCGAAATGTGTGGACACCGGCGCCACCGACCTCGTGATCCACGGAGGCAGCTTCCCAAACCAGCACGAAGGGATTCTGCGCGTGCGTAGAGCACTCGAACAAGCATTGCCCGTTTGCGAACGGGAGGGAGTCACTCTCAATCTCGAAAACCACTATGCCTACGACTACCGCGATTGCTGCGAGCTGTTCAGTACCCCCGAGGAGTTCATGGAGGTCTTTTCGCTGGACAGCGCCTCGCTGCGATTCTGCTTCGACACGGGGCACGGGCATATGACACGCAACGGGGAGCAGCTCGTCCGTGACCTGGCGCCATGGCTGAACTACGTGCATCTGGCAGACTGCCATGGAGTGCACGACGACCACTGCATGTACCGCGAGGGGACGGTGCCTTGGGACGCTCTGTTCGCAGCCATGGTCGAGATCGGATACGACGGCGTGTTCTGCGTCGAATTCCCCGTCCGCGAGGACCGTCAGCCTTTCCACGACTGCATTCGCGATCTTCGCAACCGCTTCCACCCCAAACCCCCACCGCAATGAGTGGGGCAAGGAAGAAACCACCGACTCTCGCGGAGATCTACGAGACGCTGCTCAATGCGTACGGTCCGCAGGGCTGGTGGCCCCTCCTTGAGCACAATGGGACGAATCCCACCAAGACCGGTTCCATCACGGGCTATCATCCCGGCCAGTACGACTTTCCGAAGACGGAACGTCAGCGCTTCGAGATCTGCATCGGCGCCATCCTGACCCAGAACACAGCCTGGATCAACGTCGAGAGAGCGTTGTTTGTGCTCGAACAGATGGATGCCCTCACTCCCGAAGGGCTCGGCGCGCTTCGAGACGATCAAGTGCGCATGGCAATTCGGCCCGCAGGCTACTTCAATGCGAAAACCCGCAAGCTGCGCGAACTCGCCGCGTTCCACACCGCACTGAACGGACGCGTGCCAGACAGAGAGGAACTGCTCGCCGTCTGGGGAGTGGGACCGGAGACGGCCGACAGCATTCGTCTCTACGCCTACGGACAGAAGGAGATGGTGGTCGATGCCTACACGCGCCGTATCCTCGAACACCTCAAACTCGTCCAACCCAACTCCAAGTACGACGACCTGAAAGGTCTCTGCATCAACGGGCTGCCTGAGGATCTCATCGTGTACCAGGAGTTTCACGCACTGCTGGTGGAGCATGCGAAGCGTTGCTACGCCCGACGCCCTTTCCAGGACAATCTACTGCGCTGATTCTGCCAACCAGGATGAAGATGAGGGAACTCCTCGTGGGATAATGGGGCTCTGCCCCAGACCCCGCCGGGGAGTGCGTGCACTC
>JAGLDW010001428.1 GCA_023145395.1 Lentisphaeria bacterium
TCCGCTGCCACCAACACCTCGGCCGCCAGCGCAGCATCATCCATCGATAGCGACAGCGCTTCGAAGACCTCACGGCAGAATCGCGTCAGATCCTCTTGAGAAACTCGCAACTTGATCTCTTCTCTCACAACACCTACTCCCGCAATTACTCACATTATTGAAGCAGACAGGTCAGTCCCGATTCCGGGCCGCCCATGAGCGTATGGCGCCAAGGGTCGCCGCCCTCATTTTGAACATGTTCGATGCACGGTGCCACCCAGGCCAGCAACTCCCCCTTCACCACGCTGTCGGTCTGCATGAAGAACGTGGCCAGATGCGGCGGTTCAGGGCCCGTGTTGTTCAGGATCCCGTCGATCGGCGCGGTGATGCACTGGACCTCGCGGTATTTGTAGAAATCGTAGAGCCGGGCAATGACCTCACCCTCTGCGACCGGTGCCCCCCATGCCTTCTCCCGGACTAGGACACCATCATCGACAGCATGGATTTTCGCATGCTTGCTGGTGTCGTAATCGACAAGATACTGGTCGGAGATCCTGCGCGGAGTGCCCGCAAGCATCCCCATCGAGATGAGCAGGTTGCGCATCCCCACGAGACTCTCCTCGATCGCCGTGTGGTTGATTCGTCGTAGTGGTGGCCATTCGACAAGAATCCCGGGAATCCCGAGTTTTGGGCAGGAATACTGGACGCAGCCCCCCGGACGCTGGCTCTCGTAGATGAGTGAGATTCGCCCGTAGTCAAAGCAGAGCTTTCTGCTGGCCAGATCTCCAGGAAGACAGGCCATATAGGGACGATAGTTTGTGCAGTGCAGCGAGGCCAGCGCCTGGCTCTTGACAAGGATTTCGTTGTAGATGACGTGCGTGGTGCATTCCGCCGGATTTCCGTCGGGCCGTCCGGGCCAGGCCGAGCTTGTGTCATTCAGATCGGTGAACCAGACCCACCGATCGTATGGGTAGGAGTGCTGCTTGGCGCGCATTGCCCGGGGGTTGACCACCGGGACCGCGACGACGTTGCCAGCAAGCTCGGTCGGGTCCAGCCCCTCGACGAATCTGCGAATCGCCTCCGGACCCGTTAGTTCCGTGCCGTGTTCCCCGCTGAGGAAGCAGAATGTGGGTCCGGGGCGGGCACCAGCCACGATGAACAGCGGCACCTCGATGCAATCATGCGGACAGTCGATCCGCATGCTGCTGAACAGTTTCTCGCCGCTGTCAACGCTCTGTCCCGCAATCTCGATACTCATCCTATCCCTCCATTTCGTCGTTGACGCCAAACCGTGTGGCGAGGTTGTCGAAAACCAGTGCGGCCCACTCGGCACGCTGGACCCAGGACACGAGTTGAACAGGCACTACCGATGCTCGGATCGGCGCCGTCGCGGGGTCGTCGCGGTTCCAGACCCGCTCTCGGAGTGTGCGCAGATGCGCCCGCACGAATTGCATCCAGAACGGCTTGTCACCAATCACGTCCCACAGTTGGGAGATGATATCCAGCATGGTGATGCGGCACCAGGTGAAATTGCCAAAACCAATGCCGCGAAAGCACTCGTCGCTGTCGTCGTACGCTAGCACCAGATGTCCATCCTCGAATCTTGAACAGAGCAGATACCACAGTGCGACTCTGCGCAGTTCCGGCGCAATGGACTCCGCGCTCACGGAGCTGTACGGGTTCTGCAGAAACTGCATCTGGGCATGTCCGCCCATGCCATTGTCCGGTAGGTTTTCGCACCAAAATTTCCCCCCACGCCAGTTGGCGCCGCGGCGGTATGGCACGACGCCAATGGCTTCGCGGCAGGCACGTACGTGCTCGAACCCGCGCACGGCGTCGATCAGGATCTCAGCGTCTAGCCCGGCGCCGGTTGTTTCCAGTAGAATCTGATGCGCGGCGAAGAGCTGACTTGCAGCCAGGGAGTTGACGTTGATGCAGGTCTCGTCCATGCCCTCGTGGTGGGAGTACCAACAGGGCTCCACTTGGTTGCGTACTTGCCATGTGGCTGCGGAGCGGAGCTGGGCGAGCTGCTCGTCCGAGAACGCCATGCCCATGCCGTGGAGCCGGGCGCATTCGATGCCGATCAGATCCATATCCACCCCGGACGCCTGACACCATGGATCCGTTATTCGTCGGAAGTGCTTGCCTGCTGGATCGTCGATGATTCCCATGCAGGCCCAGGCGCCGTCCTTGCCCGGATCGCCCGTGTCTCGATACTGGCCCCGGAAGCAGTAGTCCCGCGCCGCAACCGCCTTCTCAAGCCATTCGCTGCCGCCAGTCCGGAGATGCCGGCGCATGAAGCAACTTGCCGCAAAAATCGCATCCACAAAGCAGTACTTGTCCTCCTCGCTGTAGACCGCGCCGTGATGCGGGTCTGCGGGGTCGGTGATGGTTCGAGCCGCCGCCCAGTCGACGATTTCATCGCGCATCGAGGTCAATTCACCGAGGTCGAAGTCCTCCGCCTCGATGTGCGCGCGAACTGCCGGCCAGTCATCCAGGAGATTGCAGCGTGACAGCTCCGTGTCACGAACGGGTGTTTTCAACTGCGTGAACTTGGCTTCGGAGGTCGTAGGATCCAGGAGTTGTAGGCCTTGCAGCGGACACTCGTCTGCGGACTCCGCAGCTCGGAGATCGAAGCTCAGCAGCTCGTGATCGATGCGGATCCGGAATCGTGCTTCTCCAGCATCGATGCGGAGAGCGGTGAAGACTTCATGGTCCAGCGACAGCTCCGCTTTCGACACCCCGTCGGCGAATTGCACCCGGACCTCAAAGTCCCCGGCCACGGCCATGCCAGTGACCTCGAAATTCCAGACATCGCCCAGCGTCAGGTCCAGTTTGTCCGTGTAGTATGCCCGTGGCAGTCGTGCGGCAATCGTGCTTGGATCCATGCGGATATTCATCATTGGCTTCCGTATTCATCTTCCAAGAGCTCTGTAGACGGGATCCTGTCTCAACGTGCATCCCCGCCGCTCCGCATTCAACCTCGGTGTCGGCATGGAAATTACTTGACAGGATGAACAGGATGAGCAGGATGGGACAACCTTGCACGCACTGTCAGAGCGTCTCGGTACAGAGATCGCGGAGGTCCAGTGCATTTTCTCAGAGATTCCCCGAAACGGTGAGCTCAATATCCCCCAATGTAGATGCGACATTTGCGGGGCTATTACCCGCCAAATGTTGC
>JAGLDW010001429.1 GCA_023145395.1 Lentisphaeria bacterium
CGCAAAGCGTGTCCAGAATGTGGGAGGCGGACTCCGGACGGCGAACCCGATGCGGAGATCGTTGTCCGAGGTAGATGAACTGGCCCCAGTGCACTACGCAAACGAGGTTCGTTCATGCTGGTTCACCGGGGCCCGGCGAACCTACTCGGACAGCGCAGTGCGAACACGGTGTGATTGCGCGGCGTCAAGTCTCAAAGCGCGTGCCCTTGTTCTCACCCCTGCCCATCTCTGTGCTCTCTGTGTTCTCTGTGGTGAGGTTTTCCTGACACGCGCTGTTTTCTTGCATGGCGAATGGCGTGATGCCACATTGCGTTCGCCAACCATAAAGGAGAGAATGATGAAGTGCATTGCCAGTTTCCTCGTTGTCCTTTCGGCGCTTGTTGCATCTGCTGGACCAACGCCTGTGTTTCGAGTGGATTTTGAAAAGGGCGTGGATGGTCTGGATGGTGCAGGTGGTGTGGTCAAGCCCATTCGGGCCGAAGCGATCTCCTATGCAAAGGGGCTTGCAGGGCGTGCGCTGATTGCGGACTCCGCACGGTTGGTCTATCCCGCATCCGTGATTCCTGCCGACGCCGGAACAATCGAGATTGTGGTGTCGCCGCTACAAAATGGCGAGGGCAAGGAATGGATGCCGTTCTGCGGCGATGCTGGAAAATGGGGACCTTCAGGCATTCCGAAACTCTGGCGTTGGAATGGCCAGCCCCGGTTTGATCTCGACGCGGGAGGCAAGACGGTCTATGGCGGCTTCCCCGACTGGTTCGACTGGTCCGTTGGCAGTTGGCATGTGTTCACCGGCACGTGGGACCGGCGGCTGGGACAGGCCAAGTTCTACTTGGACGGACGGTATATCGGAGTAAAGAACGTCAAGCCGTGGGAAAACGAGGAGAGTGTGGGTTTTGCCGTTGGACATGGCATCCACATCAACAACAAGCGTGCGAACAGCGCCCGAGCTCTGATCGATTCGGTCACTGTGTTCGACGTGCCACTCACAGCCACGGATATTGCCCAGCGCGCGCGCAGTCTGGGGATTCGACCAAAGCGGATCGCTGTCGTCGCACCGCATCCGGCGTGGAAGAACCTGCTCCGTCCTGAAGGCGCGCCTGGTCCTGAGATGCATCTGACGGACGGAGCGAAGGCGCTCTTCACGATTCTACTGCCCACCGAGTCCACAAGCATCGAGGAGAAAGCTGCGGCCGATATAGCCGAGTGGCTCTTCGAGATGACGAATGCGGTATTTGAGATTGTGCACGAAGGCGCGGCAGCACCAGC
>JAGLDW010000143.1 GCA_023145395.1 Lentisphaeria bacterium
GGGGATGCCACGGCACATGCGACTACTATCGCCTGCAGGTCCTGCCTGGCGGCAACCTGCCATGGTCAGCCGTCGCCTCCAAAAAATGAGGTGTGAGCCCAAGACTTCTCAGTGCTCCTGCAGCTTGAACTGCGGTGTGCAGCGTCGCAAACCAATGCGTCTCATGGCAACCATTTCCCCGGGTCCGGTCTTGACATGAAAGGTGCGCGCCTCACATTGCGCAAACGCATCTATGCGCTCTGCCGTCGGAGCGTAGTAAATCCATTGGGAGACTGTCATGGAGCCGAAGCTGAGTCCCGGATTGGTCTGTGTGACCATGGCTGTGGAGAACGACCCTCGCAGTCGTGAGCGGGCCGAACGCATGATCGCCGCCATGACGCCCGGCAAGGTGATGCGCAATGTCGATGACGCGCAACTCGACAAGATCGCCGCCGACCGGGATTGGAAGACTAGGATACTTTGGGGCGAACGCCAGAATCCACAAGACCCCGATATGGTGTTCACCGTTTTTCCCTGGAACGTGTCCGCGGAAGAAAAGAAGGCGCGGCTGCAACAGCATCCGAATCTCAGCGTCAACAGCATTGCCAATGGCCCGGGCTGGCTCTTCCGGGGCGACGGAACGCCCGAATGGCGCAAGAAAAGGAACGCAGTATGTCAGCCGGCCTGGCAGCTTCACAGCGCCACTGGCTGCCCATTCCGGTGCGCCTACTGCTGGTTCGGCAACGTCATCAACATTCGCGTCAACATGGAGGATCTGGCAGCCTTCACCGAACGCGAGATTGTACGTCTCGACCCCCCTCAGACCATCTGGAAATGGGACAATCAGACCGACATCAACTGCTTCGAGCCCGAGTACGACGCCGTGCGCCCCCTAGTCGAATCCTTCGCCAAGCAGCGCGAACACTACCTGCTGCTCTACACCGGCAAGAGCGACAACGTGGACTTCATGCTCGACTATGACCACAAGGGGCAGACCATCATCCAATGGAGCCTGAGTCCACGCACGCAAAGCCTGAAACTCGAGCCCCTCACGGCGCCGTGGGACGCGCGGGTTGAATCCATGCGCAAGTGTGAAGAGGCGGGCTACCAGGTGCGCTTCCGCTTCTCGCCCATCATGCCGGTGAACAACTGGCGCGAGGAGTATACCGAGTTGATCGAGCTGATCTTCGCCAAGACGCATCCCGATGTCTGCGCGCTCTGCATGTTCGGCTGGATGGATTTCGAGCAGGCCGAACGCTGCCTCGACCTCTCGCTTTGGGACCCGATCTACGTGGAGGCCATGCGCGCCGCCGCGCCCTTCCTCAAGGGCCAGCGCACGGGACCGATTCCCCACGACGCCCGCGCGGAGCTGTACCAGCATCTCATCGACGAGATAACCCGCGTCAGCCCAAAGACCCCCATCGCCCTTTGTCTGGATACCCCGGAAATGTGGCGTCAGTTCGAGGACCAGCTCAACCAGACCGCCGAGGAGTATGTCTGCGTGTGCGGCCCCTATTGCAGCCCGGGGAACCATCAGTTCCGCTGCCGCGAGACAGACCTCGCCTTCATGCCCCAGGAAAAGATGTGGTAGCCCAGCGCGCCGTCCGCTGCTTGTGGTACGGTGTTGTCACTCTGTCAGACTATGCGGGTTGTTTGGAATGAATATCGTTTTTCGGGCTATAGCAGATCCAGTTTTGAGAGATATCGCTGAGCGTGTCGCGGCGGGGGAGCGCGTGACCGAGGGGGATGCGCTGGCCATGCTGGCCACTCCTGACATCAATGGACTGGGAGCCATTGCCGATGCGGTCCGGGCACGCCTTCACGATCGCCGGGCGTTCTACGGCTGCAGTGTCAATCTGAACTACACCAACGTCTGCGAACTACGCTGCCCACTGTGCGCGTTCTCATGCGACGAGGGGGATTCTGGCGCCTATGTGCTCGATATGGAGGAAGTGGCCCGGCGTGTGCGGCATGCCTGCGACTGCGGTGTGGACCAAGTGCATATTGTCGGCGCCCTGAATCCAGCGTTGGAACTCGACTACTACCGGCAACTGGTGTCAACGGTCAAGGCGGTGCGCGAAGATCTCTACATTGTCGGCTTCACGGCGACCGAGTACGACTACATGAGCCAGATTTCGGGGGCGTCCGTGGATCGCTTGCTGACGGAATTTCGCGAAGCCGGAGTGAGCGCGCTTCCCGGCGGTGGCGCCGAGGTCTTCGATGCGGAAGTGCGCCAGCGCATCGCGCCAAAGAAGATTTCCGGCGACCAATGGCTGGCCGTCATGCGGACCGCGCACCGCGTCGGACTGCGTAGCAATGCAACGCTGCTGTACAACCATGTTGAGACCGATGCCCATGTGGTCGATCACCTTCGGAGATTGCGTGCATTGCAGGACGAGACGGGGGGCTTTCAGGCGCTTGTCCCGCTACCCTATCACGGGGAGCGAACGGAGGTGCCCGCACGGCGGCGGAGGCCAACCGGTTTGGACACGGTGCGCCTGTTCGCCACCGCACGGATCTATCTGGACAACTTCCCGCATATCAAGGCGTTGTGGATGTATCTTGGCTGGAAAACGGTCCAGGCGCTCATGCATTTTGGGGTGGATGACATCGGCGCGACCTATTTGAATGAAAAGATCGTTCACGCTGCTGGCGCCTCGACTCCGGATTCCGGCTCGGAGGAGGCGCTCCGAGGGATGATCCAGCAGGCGGGCTTCACCCCAGTGCGCACCAATGCGGGCTACGAAAAGGCGTCTGAATGAGACTTGGCTATATCGACTACCTGAACACCTATCCGCTGTACTGGCGCATGTTCGCGCGAGAGGCGCTGCCGCCCGGGGTGGAGGTGGCACGAGGGAAGCCCGCGGAGCTGAACGCGTTGATGAGAGCGGGACATCTCGACCTGACACCCATCTCCGCTGCCTGCCTCCCTGACATTCAGGACCAGGTGTACGTGCTCCCCGACTTCTGCTTGGCGGCGACCGGCAATGTGCGATCGGTGCTGCTGGTCAGCCGACTCCCAATCGAGCAGCTTGACGGACGAAAGGTGGGCCTGTCGACAGCGTCCGAGACATCGGCCGTCCTGCTGAAGTACCTGCTTCGGCAGTGCTATGAAGTGAACCCCGGGTTCGTGCCGCATCCTCCCTCTCCGACCCTGCAGGATGTGGACGCGGCGCTGGTCATTGGCAACGACGCGCTGCAAGTGGGGGAGGAAGAATATCCCTACACGTACGACTTGGGGCGCCTTTGGCAGGAGCGAACGGGATTGCCGGTGGTGTTCGCCGTGTTCGTGGTGCGCCGGGATTTTGCAGATGCACACCCGGAGAAGGCACGGGGCATTGAAGATCAATTCCGTGCCTCGCTGGCGGAGATTCGTGACAACCGACAACGCTTTCTCGCCGATGCGGAGAGCGCATATCCAGGTGTCGCCGCAGATCCGGTCGATTATTTCCGGGTTCTGAAGTATGATTTCAGCGATGCATTCAAGACGTCGTTGGACACGTATTTCGAGTTGGTTGGCAAGGCGGGGTTGCTGAAGCCTGTGCCGAAAATCCCTTTTTGGCCCGGCACCAGTTCCGGTCATGCCGATTCCGGGCTCTGGGAACAGGTCTTTGATTCTTGCGAGATGTGATGGAGAGCAATGAGATTGTTGGACAACATATATGCGGGGGAACGGGTGTCTGCGGCGGATGCGGTTCGGTTGTTCGAACTGAATCTGACGGAGCTTGGTGCGGTCGCCGATTTTCGCAGGCGCCAAGCGGTTCCGGATGAACGCGTGGGCTATATCGTCGATCGAATCGTCAACTACAGCAACCGCTGTGTGGCATGCTGCGAATTTTGCGCCTTTCACGCTGACGCTGGGATGATTGCGCCCTACGACCTGAGTTTTGAGGAGATCATCGAGAAGATTGGTGAACTTGTGGTCGGGGGAGGCACGCAGGTCATGCTGCAGGGAGGATTGCATCCAGACCATCCGTTGGACTGGTATCTTGACCTGTTGCGTTGCGTGAAGACCAGCTTTCCCCACATCTGGCTGCACTCGTTCTCGCCGGCCGAGATCGTTCATATCGCCATACTTGAGGGTATGAGCCATGGCGAAGTGATCGGCCGCATGAAGACCGCCGGGCTGGATTCGGTTCCCGGGGCGTCCGATTTGCTGGTCGATTCTGTCCGGCGTCGTGTGTCGCCCCGCAAATGCACGCGTGGCCAGTGGCGCGAGGTGATGCTCGCTCTGAGGGACGCGGACATGGTGTCGAGCGCGACGATGACCTATGGTCTCGACGAGACGCTGGAGGAACGGGTCGAGCATCTCTGCTTTGTGCGCACCGTGCAGGATGAAACTGGGATCTTGCAGGCCTTCATACCCTGGTCGTTCTCCCCCGCCAACACACGCATGTGCGAGGTGGCGCCCGCAGGTGGTGTTGACTACCTGAAAACGGTTGCCGTCGCCCGAATCGTGCTGGACAATGTCGACCACATTCAGGCTGGCTGGCTGACCGAAGGGCCGGAGTTGGCTCAGTTGGCGCTCTGCATGGGGGCGAACGACATGGGCGGTGTGCTCACGGAGGAACTGGTGGTGCAGGCCGCCGGCATTCATACCCGATTGACAGCCGCCGACATGGAGGACTTGATACAAAATGCTGGAAAAATCCCCATGCGGCGTGACTCGCGGTATCAGGAACTGGGACACGAAGGATGAAACGACGAGAACGCATGCCACTGGGCCTGTCATCCTGTCCCAACGACACCTTCATTTTCCATGCGATGCTGCATGGACTGGTGGATACGGAACCACTCTGTTTTGAGCCGGTGATCGCGGATGTAGAGGCTTTGAACGAGCGGGCTTTCCGGGCGGAGTTGGCGGTCACCAAGCTTTCGTTTCACGCCTATATGCATGTGCGGGAAAAGTACGAGATGCTGGATTCCGGGGCGGCGTTTGGATTTGGTTGCGGCCCGCTTCTTGTAGCCCGGAAACCGATTGCGGACTTCGCACATGCACGCGTGGCGGTGCCAGGGGTTCACACGACGGCCTGTTTGCTGCTGAAAGCCTGGAACCCAGGCATTGGCACGATTGTACCCCTGCGCTTCGATGCGATTCTACCGGCCGTGCGGGACGGACAAGTCGATGCCGGAGTGATCATTCACGAAGGAAGATTTGTTTTCGAAAAACACGATTGCGTGCGGATTGTCGATCTTGGGGAATGGTGGGAGAAAGACACCGGGCTGCCCATCCCGCTCGGCTGCATTGCGGTCCGCCGCGATGCCGACACGCTCCAGCACAAGGACCTGATTGAGCGAGCGATTCGTGATTCGCTGCTGTATGCCCGGAGCCATCCTCAAGTCTCCCGGTCCTTCATTCGCAGCCTGGCCGGGGAATTGGACGATGCCGTGATCGATGCGCACATCAAACTGTATGTCAACGACTACTCGCTGTCATTGGGCGGCGAGGGCCGACGAGTGTTGGGAAAGTTGGAGGAACTATTGCATGGCTGACCACATTGACACTGGCTTGGTGATGGCGACTGAGTTGGAAGCGTTGCCGTTGATTTCGGGGGGCGGTTTTGCCCGTGTGGGAACAGCGCCGTTCCCAGTGTATGTGAAAGATGCTGCGGTTCTCGTGCTTTCGGGGGTTGGCAAGAGCAATGCGGCCGCTGCGACTGCCTGGCTGATCTGTCAGTACAAACCTCGGCGGGTGTGCAACGCCGGCGCCTCTGGCGCCACCGGGGATGCACTCGAACTCGGGCAAGTTTTTCAGATTGGCGAAATCTGCGAGCCCGACCGTCCGCGATTGCGCTGCGCGGGTTCGGACCCCCTGCGCGCCGATCCCATCGCGGACTTGCCGACGGCTCGACTGGCGACCCAGGACCACGTGGTGATGGACGAGGAGCGAAGGCGCATCGAGTCCAAAGCGGATTTGGTGGACATGGAGGGTGCCGCCGTGGTCCAGACATGTCGGTCGTTTGGCGTGCCCGTCCACTTGGTCAAGTACGTCTCCGATGTGCACGACGGACACAATATCTCCGATAGTATCGTCCTCCTGCGGGACGCTTTCTGTTGCCAGTTGCGCGACCAGATCCTGGCGTGATCCTGACGACCGGGATGCCTGCGGAGCCATAGTTGCATGCACAGCGATCCCATGAACGTGGAGTGCTGGAGGAGTGGAGCAAGGGCGAACGGCCCGTGAGCCGCCCAAATGCGAACTGCGCCGTCCCATGGAGGGCGAACGGCCCGTGAGCCGCCGCTATCTTTAGTCCTGAGGCCGCCCAGAACTGCGAAAAAGGAATAACGCCATGTACCTCAACCACTGCCACATCTTCCCCCACGGCGCGTTTCCTGACCAGCCGGAGCTTGGGACGCTCCCCGAGCTGGATCGCTTCATGAAGGAATGCGGCATAGAGCGCACGGTGGCATTCGCACCGTTCTGGGGTCCGAAAAGCAAGGAAATCCTAGCCGGTGAGGAGATCAACGCCTGGCTGTACCGGAACCTGCAGGACTACCCGGACATCGAGGGTGCAGTGACCGTCTCACCCAAAGCGCCCGATGCCTGTGAGTTGCTGGAGACCTATGCCCGCAAGGGCTTTGTCGGAGTGAAGACCCATCCACCAGTCATGCGATTCCGCATCGACGATCCGGCTTGCGATGAGTTCTACGCTCTCGCCGCCGAACTTGGCATGTTCGTGCTTTTCCACACAGGCGTCCACGGCGGGCGCCTTGAGGACTACCGCCCGCTACTCGTCGACAACATTGTCTACCGACACCCCAAGCTGAAGGTGATTATCGAGCACATGGGGACCTCGGACGGAATCGGGCGTGGATTCTTCGACGAGGCAATGTCCGTGATCTACAACCACAGCTCACGCTGGTGTGATCGGGGTGTCTACGCCGGGCTCACGGGCCTGGGCAAACCACAGTACCGGCAGTTGGTGGCGGATGCCTTGCAGGAAGCAGGCACCAAACGCTGCATCTTCGGCGTGGACTGGCCCCACATGAAAGGGAACCGCGAAGCGGTCATCCGCTACAGAGCGGAACGCGATGTCATCGCCTCCACAGGGCTCAGTCCCGAACAGGAAGACGGCATCTACGGCGACACCCTCGCCGAACTAGTAGGTGCCCGCAAGTACGTGTCGTAGCACATCCCGACCGATCCACACGTCTTCGCGACATCGGGATAGACGCTGCCTATGGATTTGGGACGTACGTACAAAACCATGTGCAATTCTTACTTGCGTGGCGATTTCTTCTAACGGCTTATTCGCCTTTCGGTTCGCCTGGTCGGCTACCGACTGGATTTGGACGCGGACCGGCGTTCCTCTGCGGAAAGTGGCTTTGCCAGTTCCAGAGGGGGCACGACACGGCTGAACAGGCTCCCCCAATCCGAGGGGGTGAAGCTGGCATACGGGTGCTCCAGGGAAACTTGCCCCTTGGCCAGGCGCATGGTGAACAGATCGTCGATCGCCAGCGCCACTCGGATTGTCTGGGGTACCACCACCTGACCCGCAGGGGTGTCTTGACTCCAGAACAGCCAGCTTCCACTCTCCCAGCTGAACAGGCGTTCGAGGGGGAACCGATATGGTTTTCCGCCCGCCACCGCGGCCTTTTCCGAGTTGGCCAGTGTCGCTGCCCGTGCCTGACGTGTCTTGAGCCGTGCCGCATGGTCTGCGTACTTGCCTGCCATCCGGTCCTCGATGCTCTTCAGGAAGCGCGTGTAGCCCATCTCCCGAGCCCCTTTTGGGGAGTCGATGAACCGGACCTTCCGGCGCGACATGGCGATGGGCTTTCCCGTCTTGCTGTCGTAGTAGGCATACCAGCCCCACTTTGTGCGCTCTTCGTCGAGGTACGTCCGGTTCGCCCACATCCAGGCCACCCACTTTCGCACGGGCTCGAGATAGCGCGCGTCGCCCGTCAGACGCCAGGCCAGGACCAGCTTGGAGGCGGGGGAACGCATGCCCTCGGACAACGACACGGCGGCAGGCTCGAAGTGACGCGCCTGGACGGGTGCGTTGTGCTCGTCGTATTGCTGCGCCCAGCCCTTGGCGCCCTGATCGACGAAGGCGCTGACTAGCCAGTCCGCAGCCTTCAGGAAACTGGCAAGGTACCGGGGATCGCCTGTCCGGCGGTAGGTCAACAGCATGACCTGCATCTGATCGGCCGTGGTGTCGTCGTTGATCTCGCCGCCCCGCAGGTACTCGCTTCGGGCATTCTGTCCGCATTGGTGCTTGAGGTTGTAGTGGTGCGACCAGGAGCCGTTGGGGTTCTGGGCCTTGAGGATGAAATTGGCGCCCTTCTCGCCCGCCCGCAGGTACTGCTTGTCGCCGGTCAACCGGTGCATCAGCAGCATGAGCATCGTCGGATAGGCTTGGGCGTGGTCCTCCAGAGGCACGCGGCCCCCACTGCCCACAGGGACAAGGCGGCCTTTCGACGGATCATAGGTCGCGTTGTACGGCCACCACCCATCCGGATGCTGCAAACCGATGTAGGCCTGCGCCGTTTTGCGTGCGGACTCCAGATACTGTTCGTCGCCGAGTCCTTCATAGGCGGCAAGAAGCAGACCCGCCGCGTAGGCGCTGATCTGGTCCTTGGAGCTGGCGAAATAGCAGCTGCTGTATGGCATGACGACTTTTGTGGACAGAAAGCACTGCTCGCTGGGCCAAGCGACGCTGTAGGCCCAACCCCCATGCTGCTGCGTGGCCATCACCATGCGAAGATGAGTGCGGATCATGGATTCCAGCGGTGCGCCAACCGGGCTTCCCGCCAGCAGTGTCGCAGGCACTGGCTTCACAATCTTGCGCGCCATGGGAGGGAGGTTCTTGGGCGGCTCGCGCCCGGCCTCCGGCGCCGTGCCTGGATCTCGCGCGTCGATGATAAGATCATCCAGATCCCCCACGAATCCCGCAGCGTTCAGCGTCTTGAGCTTCGGCGGGGTTCCGACCAACAGGCAATGCGGCGCCGCACCCTCGAACGCAACCGATGCCGACACCAGCTGATCATCAACCCCAAGCCATGCCTTCTTTGCAGCGCGGTTCCAGCCGAATCGCACGTGATGCCACTGCGGGGCACCCTTCTCGGACAACGGGATTCGCGCGGCAATGCGGTCGGGCTCGGCAATGTCCAGTCCTGTCGAGAAGAACATGTCTCGTCCATTCTTTCCCATCCGATAGACGGCTAGAACGAGAGAGTTGTCGGGTTGTTGCAAGACGCACAGCGCCGTGCCCTGGCGTTCTCCCTTTCCTCCAAAGGGCTCGGCCGTGTGCGGCACGAGCGCCAACAGCCACGTGGTGCGTTTTTCGTCATTCGCCATGTTTTTCCAGCGAAACCACGCACCGACAGTTCCCGCAGCCACCGGGAGATTGGTGCCAGGCACGATGATGGCGGCAGGCACCCCGGGTTTGCGGCCCTGAAAGCGCAGGACCTGACCCCGTCGCCCAACCCCGGAGACCAAGTCCACATTTCCCCCTGCCACAAATGGATTTACGGCACCTTCGCAACCATGAATTCCCTCTTCGAATGGCGCCACGAAGCGCACATGGGCAGGAAGCGGCACCCGCGCGCAGCCCACCAACAGGAGGGCCGCCAGCAGAATAATAACATGTGGAGTCGAACTGTGTTTTGTCATTTTGAGTCCTATATGTGCATCCATGGTTCTTTTTCGTCTCCTGTCTTCCGCTTATGTTTTTGCAGAGTGGCTCGGGACCTCCGAGACCGAGGGTGAACATCGTGTGCTCACTCGCGGTCCGGGACGTCCCGCACCACTTTCGGGACATGATTTGCGCAGTTCGCAACTCGCGCCAGCGGCGACCACCGTTTCCGGGCACGGAGAGCTGGGTGCCTCGCCCAGCGCGTGCCCGAAAACAATAAAGTGGGGTCCGGGGAGTCACGACTCCCCGGCGGGGGTCACGGGGGCAGAGCCACTGTGGCGGTTTACGGCGAATACCTCAGTTCGTCTAGGTAAATGTAGGAGTGCCACTTGTGGTTGATGAAGCCAAAGCTGCCCGCTGCGGGCTGCGCGGGCATGGTGAAGGTGCAGTCTGGCTCTCCAGTGGGTTGTTTCTTCCGCAGGTAGACGCACACTTCACCTCCAGGATCCGGCACGGCAACAGTCAAATCCAGTGGTTCGTCCTTCCGCAGTATCGCGGGCGAGTCGGGGCCGGGGATCTGCCCGATGCCAAGTCGCGTCCGCGCCCCGCGTTTCCCGTCGGGCGTGGCCGGTTCCTGGTGCTCGAAAACCAGTTTGCCACTTTCCCACGTCAGCGAAAGATGTTCCTGCAGGTTGGCGATGTCGTTCTTGCCTGCAGTCTTGTCGGCGCCCTGAAAATAGAAGGCAAAACTCGCTTTGTGATACGCGAACTTTTTCTGCGACTCATTGAGCACGAATCTGACATGGTATATGCCGGGTCCGAACGACTGTTTGCTTAGGGCAAAGCCGCCGCCGCGCAGTTGAAGCCGGGCATCCGGATAGGGTGCGTTTTTCGCGGCGAAACCCACGCGGGTGGCGCGATGGAGCAGAGCAAGATCCTTGGGAGTTTTCGAGAAATCGGCGACAAATCCATCCTTCTGCACGACTACGGGTTGAGCGGGTTTCTCGGGTTCGGCGGGTTGTTGAGCGGGCTCGCCCTCCTGGCTGAGCAGAGCCGCGACGTGGCGATAGACACCACCCAGGCCCGCCGGCGTCCAGACATGGATGGCAATGTCGTTCGCGCCCTGGTCCTCCCATCGCAACAGCGCCTTGGGAATCTCCATGAGAAACGGGTCCTTCCAGCCGTTGTGCTCGCCAAGGAACTGACCGTTCAGGAATACACGGCAGTCGGAATCCACTCCACCGAAAAGCAGATGCGCCTGGTCGGCGATGAAGCGATGATCCTGGTCGAGGGTGAACGACGCAAAGTACCAGGCATGTCCATGGTACTGCCCGTGCTGGTCGTCCCAATGCTTGCCCAGCTGTATGCGCTTGAGCGTGTCGGCTGGCGGGCGTTTTGCGGATTCGAACCAGCCTTCTGTTTCGCCCTTCTCGTTATGGTCTTTGATGAACAACGCGTCTGGATCGATCACGGTCACGTTGGTGATTTTCCGATTCAGACCCAGTTCGCGCGCGATGTTCGGGACTTGCGCGGCAAACTCACGCAGCTGCCGCTGACGCAACCGGGCCTTGAGACTGGTGGATTCCTCCCCAGGCGCCTTTTTCGGCTTTGTCGGAAGCTGGGGAGTGCGGAAGGTCACGATGTTGTTGTGAGCGGAAACCTTGTCCAGTTTCATGCCCGGTCCTTTTCCTTCGGGACCGTCGTATTCGTTCAGCACGTTGTTGGCGACCAGGCCCCGCCCATCGGCGGAGAAGACGCTGAGGGACCAGTCGGAGACGGAGCTGATGCCCGAGGTGGGGACGTGCTTGTTGATGGTGTTGCCGACGACGACGGGATTGTTGCCACCGCGCACGGTGCTGTTCATGGCCGACGACCAGCCACCCACCCCAAGCCCTCCGCCACGCGTGGTGCAGTCGATGATCTCCACGTCGTCCGCATTGTACACATGGATGGACTTGGCTTCGCAGTGATACATTCTCGTGCCGCTGGTGGAGATCGCGATGGAGCCGAATGTCCCCACGCAGTTGATCAGGGTCGAGCCGCCACCGTCGCAACCCTCGATATCGATGAAACCGTACGGTCTCCAGTTCACTGCGGATCCCTTGCAGTTGATGTAGGTGGCGCGTCCGGCCTTCTCGTGGCAGGTCGTGTAGGCCCAGCGGAAACAGTCGATCGCCTCGCAGTCGATGATCAGGTTGTCGTGACCGCGGAAGTAGAATCCGTCGCCCGACCACTGGTCCCATTTCCCCTGATAGAAGTCCGCATTGAACTTCAAGTCGATATATCCACAGTTTCGGGCCTTGCAGTTGCGGACGATGTTGTTGTCCGAGTAGCACATGAAGGCGATTCCCGGCACGTCGTAGGCGGTGCAGTCCTCCACGACACATCCTCCGAGAAGAAGGAACGCCCCATCCGATTTGCCGAGATCTTTGAACTGCGGCCAGTGCGCGTATTTGTTGGCGTCCACGGTCACGCCGATCACCCGGGCCCGGCGCCCGACGTGAAGCAACTTCCCCTTCGACGGCAGGCGTTTGAGGATCGAATTGGGCTGCGCCTTCAGCACGTGCCCCTCCGGTATCTTCACCCCCGTTGTCATTCCGTACACGAGCGGCTTGTCCGGGTCGGCGCTCCCCGGGATCAGCAGCGCCACATTCTCGGCAAGCGCCTGGTTGAACTGCTCCCTGTAGTCGATGCTCCCGTCCAGCACCGGGTTGTCCGGCAGATACGCGAGGACGCTGACCCAGTCGGCGGCGGAGGCCGTGACCGCGAGCAAAGCGGCGCTCAGCATGCCAAGCGCGATCCAGACGCGAATGATGCCACCGCCCCCCAGGCCGGAGCTATGGTTCGATGTCACCAGTCGTCTCTCAGCACGCATACTCAAGCTCCATAGTGTGGTTGGCGAGGAATCTTCGACGACCGCATGCCGCCAGGCCCGGCGCGATCATGTCACGAGAAGGAGAATACCTCACAAGATCCACCCACGCCAATCGGTTTGGTTGCCTCCGGACACTCTGCGAACTCCGCAACGCGCTGTATGCGTCCCCCGGAAACGTGGGACCGGCTCGTCAGAGCCTCGCC
>JAGLDW010001430.1 GCA_023145395.1 Lentisphaeria bacterium
CGAAGGTCGATCTCGAGCGCGAGGGCTATGGCATCGCAGTCAAGAATGGTGATCTTTTCCTCTGGGGCGGCAGTGAACGGGGAACGGTCAACGCCGTCTATGCCCTGCTCGAGGAGGATCTCGGATGTCGCTGGTTCCATCGCGGTTCAGCCACCATTCCACAACGTCCGAATCTGGTCTTTCGGCCCGTGCCCCGCACGTTCGTGCCAGTTTTGGAGATTCGCGATCCCTACTACTGGGACGCCTTCCACAGCACGTGGTCCTTGCGCAACCGCACCAATGCTCCATCGGCGCGCGTCCCCGACGGGTTTGGCGGACGCATCCGCTACGCCAGTGGATTCTTCGTCCATACCTACAATCGCCTGGTGCCCCCGAAGGTCTATTTCAAGGACCATCCCGAGTACTACAGCGAGATTGGCGGCAAGCGGGTGGCGCGCCAGCTCTGCCTCTCGAATCCAGAGGTCGTACGCATCTTGATCAAGGCGGTCCAGGCGGCATTGCGCAAGGATCCGCGCGGACATTTGATCAGCGTCTCGCCCAACGACGGACGCGGCTACTGCGAGTGCGCCAAGTGCAAGGCGTTGGACGACGCCGAGGGCGGAACGCAGGCCGCCACGCTTTTGACCCTTGTCAACGCGGTTGCCGATGCGATCAAGGACGAGTTCCCGAACGTCAAGGTCTCGACCCTGGCGTACCTCGGCACTGTGCAGCCGCCAAAGACCATCCGGCCACGCGACAACGTGGTCATCCGTCTTTGCACCGATCGTCATGCCTGGAGCCACTTCTTCGAATTCGTCACGGAGACGGACCCATTCAGCACCGCCATGAAAGCCTGGGCCGAGATTGGCGCGAAGATCCACATCTGGGACTACACGGTCAACTTCAGCCACTACAGCCTGCCGCAGCCGAACATGCCCATCGTGGCACACAACATCCGCTGGATGATGAACCACAACGCAAAGGGCATCATGCTGCAGGGCGCCTACCAGGGGCCGGGCTCGGCGCGCGGACCATTGCGCTGCTGGGTCTGGGGAAAACAGCTCTGGGATCCCAAACGCAACACGCGTGCTCTGATGCGAGACTTCACCTACGGCTTCTACGGGGAGGCGGCCGAGCCCATGCAGGCCTACAACGAACTGCTGTGGCGGCTCTGGGAACGCGAATTCATGGGACAGCTTCGCGCCAAGGGGGTGCACATCCGCTACCCACCGGACGCCGCGTTCCTCAGCGCTGCGTTCGCCACCGAGGCCACGCGCCTCTTCGCACAGGCCGAAATGCTTGCCAAGACTCCGGAGGTCCTCCGACGGGTCCAGCTTGCGAAGTTCGCATTGCTCTATCTCAAGCTTTCCCGTGGTCCCGGCTTCGTTGCCGGAGACGACTACGAGGCGCTCTGCAACGAGTTCGAGGCAACCGCTACGCGCGAGAAGGTGAACCGGCTCTGGGAGGACTGGCGCTCGAAGAAGAGCCATGTCGAGAAGAAGCTGGGCTACTGGCGCGGACTCGCCGCGGTGGCAGACGCCAAGTTCGCGTGTCTCCGGATTGGTCCGGAAGCGATGTTTCAGCCCGATCCCGAGAGCGTGGGGGAAAAGGAGCGGTGGTTCGAGCCCGCATTCGCGGATCTGGAGTGGGCCCGCATCCAATGTGGCGAGCCAGGGGGCTGGACCAAGCAGGGCTTCCCCAAGCTGACCGGTGACGGCTGGTACCGTCTGCGGTTCGATGTGCCGCAGAATTTCGGCAAAGGACGCAAGATTCGCCTGTTTATCGGCGCGGCCGACGAGGATTGCACCGTCTACCTCAATGGCAAAATGGTCTTTGCACACACGTGTGAGGCCCGGAAGCTCACGCCCGAACAGATTTGGGAGAAGCCCTTCCTCTTCGATCCCGCTCCCTTCCTAAAACTCGGAGGCGAGAATGTGATCGCCTTCAAGGTCCACAACCGCCTCGGCATGGGGGGCATCTGGAAACCTGTCTACCTTCTCGCCTGCGAAGACGAACCCAACCCCGATGTCGTTCTCGACATGGTGCGAATGCAGAGAGAATAGGGGAGATTCCGATGCGACGGGACATCGACTCCATGGACTGGAGATAGGGCAATGGGGCTCTTCCCCAAACCCCGCCGGGGAGTGCTTGCACTCCCCAGACCCCACATTTCGTGTGGATTCGGACGCGGGCGACGAAGCGCCGCCCTCTCCGTCCGAACCCACGGTGCCGATCGAGGGCGACCGCCC
>JAGLDW010001431.1 GCA_023145395.1 Lentisphaeria bacterium
TTGCGTCTGCTTCCAGCAGCGGCGGGAGGCGTACGCTTCTTTTGCACGGGATGCTGTGCAGTGGGCGGCGGCGCTGACGAAGGGGTTGGTTCGCTCCGGGCTTCGGATGCCGATGGACTTTGCGCCAAGTTCCTGGCGAAGAAGTCCTGAGACGTCTTCGCGTCCAACTGGGCCGAAGTCTCGCCCCTGGCCAAAGACCGTTCCAGCACATTTGCCAGCGCATCTGCAATCGTGTCGCCCATGCCGTTCACACTCTATCCGAAATCTATTCGACGTTGAGAATACGGACATCGCCCGCGCCCTTGACGACTTCCCCGATGACGCCTGCCTCGAAACCTGCGCCGCGGCAGCACTCGAGCGCCGTGTCTCGAGCGTCTGCGGGCACAAACCAGACCATGCCCGCACCCATGTTGAAGACACGGTACATCTCGTAGGGATCAATATCTCCGCACTCGCGGATGAGAGGGAAAATCGGTGGCGTTGGGATGGCGGAGGCATCGAAGACCACGGACACTCCCTCGGGAAGGATTCGCGGCACGTTGTCGTAGAGTCCGCCCCCTGTGATGTGGGCCATTGCATGCAGGGGCAGTCCGCTCTCGAGCGCGGACCGAATTGCCGGCCAGTAGCAGACGTGCGAGGCAAGCAATGCTTCGCCGAGGGTCCCCTCCAACTCAGGAAGCACCGTGTCCACGTCATGCCCCGCGCTTTCGAACAGCGCCTGGCGCGCCAGCGAATATCCATTCGTGTGCAGTCCGCTCGACGGCAGACCGATAGCCACATGCCCCGGTTTGACCTGTCCGCCATCGATGATGCGATCCTCGTCCACAATGCCGGTGATGCATCCCACGAGGTCGTAGTGCTCGCCGTACATGCCGGGCATCTCGGCGGTCTCACCCCCGATCAGCGTCACATTCTGCGCCGCGCATGCGTCGGCCAGGCCGCCCAGAAGTTGTTCGTAGAGCGGACTGCGCAATTTGCCGATGCCCACGTAGTCCATGAAATAGACGGGTTCCGCGCCCTGGACGGCAATGTCGTTGATGCAGTGGTTGACAATGTCATAGCCGACCGTGTCGTGCCGGTTCATCATCGACGCGACCATCAGCTTGGTGCCCACGCCATCGATGCTGGTCACCATCACGGGCTTGCGGTACTTGCTCAGGTCGATGCGAAACAGGCCTCCGAAACCGCCGATGGGCGCCAACGCCTCCGGGCGGCGAGTGGACGAGATCTTCGCCTTCACGCCCTTGAGTAGATTCTGCGCCAAGTCAATGTCCACACCGGCCTGGCGGTAGGCATCGCTGCGTCCTTCTTGAGTGGTTCCCAAAATACTGCTCCCAAGCTTGTTTCCATCCCCCTGCGTTCAACACCGCGCCAAGGGGTTCTGGGTTGCACGGGTTCTGCCAGGATATATACTAGTGTGTCGCCCGAAATCTCACCCCGAGACATGGGCATTTCCGCCACTGCAAAACCACGTTGAGAATATCGCCGATGCCCGAAGCAAATCAACCCGAAGTACAGCGTCTTGCCTCCTTTCTACACGAGGCACAGTGCATCGCCTTTCTCACGGGCGCCGGCATGTCCACCGAGAGCGGCATTCCCGATTTTCGTTCGCCCACGGGTGTCTACGCGAACCGGCCAAACGGAAACGTGTTCGACATTGACGCGTTCAAGGACGACCCCGGTGCATTCTATGCGTTCATCCACCCACGCTACCGTGAGATGCTCGACGCGGACCCGAACCCCGGGCACTTGGCCATCGTCGCGCTTGAGGAGGAGTTTGGCAAGCAGATTGAGATCGCGACTCAGAATATCGACATGCTTCACGAGCGTGCAGGCAGTTCGTGCGTCCACACGCTTCACGGCACCATCGAGTACGCCACCTGCATGCGCTGTGGGGATGGGTTGCCACTCGAGGAGATCCTCCCTCGGATCGAGAAAGGGCGCGTTCCTCGCCACAGCGCCTGCGGCGGGGTGATGAAGCCGGACATCGTGTTCTTCGGCGAACAGCTTCCCGTGGACAAGCTAATGGCTTCGCAGACGGCGATGGAGGAGGCGGATTTGGTGATTATCGTCGGTACATCCCTGGTTGTTCATCCAGCCGCCGCATTGCCCTGTCTACGCCGGTCGGAGACAAAATTGGCCATTCTGAACAAGACGCCGACCTACCTGGATGAAGAGGCCGACGTACTTCTGCGCGAGCCTGCGGGCGAGGTGCTCCCCGCCGTGCTGCGGGCGATGCGGGAACTTTCCAAGACTGGCGGAGTCCTGAAAACAGACACCTCACTGACTGGAGACACGGAAGAATGAACAAAGTAGCTTTGATTACGGGCGCCGCGCGAGGGATCGGCTATGGCGTGGCCATGAAACTGGCCGAGGACGGCGTCGATCTGGCGGTAATGGATATGACTCCGGAGGAATCGGCTGCGGAGGCCATGGGCGCACTGCGCGACGAGCACGGCGTCC
>JAGLDW010001432.1 GCA_023145395.1 Lentisphaeria bacterium
GTCATCCCGCAGGATGACGGAGTGGTGGAGAACTGGAGGCATGGTGTGCTGCTCATGAGTTTGAACGGCGGTGTGCAGCGGCATATGAAGGTCAACCGATGAGGGAAGGTAGTTTGCACTTCTAGCACCAGTTCGAAAACCTGCAACTCGTTGACTTCCAATGCTCCACTCCTCTAGCATCCCACGTCCATGGGATCACTGTGAGCTAGGGCTGTATTTTCTTGCTGAACTCCCGACTTGTAGCTATACTGGAATGGCGGACTGCCCGTTTGGAGAGGAGGGTGTTCGCTCTCCGGCGGTGTGCGGCGCTGAATGCAGGGCAGTGCCGCCCCTACATGCAACGTTCAGCCTGCCAATGAAAAGAATGAACTGACGTTTCGAATGAAGGATACGAAACACGATAGCGAACCGGTCGCGACCGCTGTTCTCGCCGAGGGGGCGGGGGGCGTCTTGCTGCCCGGTAGCATCGTGCCGAAGAACTTTCAGTCCATTGATCTTCCGGGGTGCGAAATCGTGTCTCTCCTGGGCAAGGGGGGCATGGGCGTCGTCTTCCTGGCGCGCCAGGAACGCCTGGACCGCCATGTCGCTGTCAAAATGCTTCCCCCCGATATCGCCTCCCGGCCGGGGTTCATCCGTCGTCTTGAGAACGAGGCATTGACACTGGCGGCGATGAGCCACCCGAATATTGTCGGCTGCTATGATATTGTGAGCACGGACGGTGGCACGTTCATGCTCATGGAGTTTGTCCCGGGCCAGCTCTCGGTGCGGGATCTCATTCTTCGGTTTCGCCGCATGCCCGAAGCCGTGGTCGCACGGATCGGATTGGAGGTTGCTCTCGGACTTGGCTACGCCCATGAGAAGGGCGTGTGTCATGGCGACATCAAACCCGAGAATCTTCTCTTCCATTGGGAGAGCATGGTGCCGCCGCACGAGCCCGGCGACCTGTACGCCGGCGCCCATTCCCGGGTGATGATCTGCGATTTCGGCATTTCGCATCAGGGCAAGATTGTGGCCGAGGAGGGTGAGGCGCACGGCGAAGCGAAGGTTCTCGGCAGTCCTCCGTACATGGCGCCGGAACAGATCCGTCCCGGTTCCGCAGTGGATCACCGGGCGGATATCTACGCGCTGGGGACAACGCTGTACCAGTTGCTCACAGCGCATCTGCCTTTCCATGGGGAGACACATCTCGAGACCATACGGAAGAAGGCAAGTTCGCCCGCGCCGGATCCGCGCAAGGACGGGGCGACTGTGTCGGACTTGTGCGCGGCTATCTTGATGAAGATGTGCGCCCCGCGCCTGGAGGACCGGCACGAATCGTACACAGAGCTTATCGAGGAACTCCAGAACTTGGTGAAGCTGCATGAAGACCGTCCCTCGGGACGTATTGCCTATCGCAGTCTGGGGTCGTTCTGGCGCGGGCTGGTTGTGGGAGCCTCGTGTTTCTTCGTCGTGGGCATCGTGGTTGGCGGTCTGCACTTGCGCACTCTGTTTGTGTCGCCGCCGGTCTCTCGCGCCGCGTCTCTGGGCTATTGGGATGGCGAACGCTCGGGGTGGCGGCTATCGTCTCCGGACGCCGAGATGGACGGTCCGGCGTTGACGGTGCTGATGAATGCGAGTGCCCTGACTCTGAAGCAACCGGCTGGCGCTGGCTGGCGGGTGCGATTGAAGATGCGCCTGCCCGCTGACGGTTGCGTGCGCAGCGCGCTTGTCGAGGGGGATGTGGAGCGGTTGTCTCTTGACTGGCGGCGTCGCGCAGACGGACAGGGGATCGCAGTGCTGGCCGACGGGCGGGAGATTCCCGTGGCTGATGTCGCGGAACGCAAGACCATGAGCTGGCTGCCACTGGACCTGCGTGTCCACGAGAAGAAGATCGTGGTTTACGTGGACGGAGAACCGATCTGCATCGCACCCCTCAAGCATCCTATCACCGACTGCCGCCTGATGATGGAGATGAGGGAGGGGCACATGGCCCAGTTCCGCGATGTGTGGCTCACGAAGAAGAAGTAGAAGTGCAAGAACTCCCACTTCCAATCAATTGGCCTTCAGACGCCGCCGCACACTGCGGTTCGAACTCAAGAGCAACACTCCATGCCTCCATGCCTCCATGCCTCCACCACTCCGCCATCCTGTGGACTGAGTTCGGCGTTCAGAGTTTGTATCTCTAGCTCTTCACAAACACGGGGGAGCTCCAGGCCCAGGGACCTTCTGCGGGTGCGATGTTCGTGGGGTATTCCGGAAACCCACCGGGCATGGTGACCTTGGCGTAGTACCACGAACAGGGTGGCAGGTCGTCGATCCGTTCGTCGAAGGTGCACGGCAAATCTGTCAGGGAGGCCACAACTTCGCCATCGCCGAAGATCTCGAGCCGTTCGATGTCCCGCGGCGCCTGAACGGCAACTCGGGCGGCAAAAGTGCCCTGGCCCGTCAAGGTTTCCCCCATGAAGGCGTCGTTGACCCAGAAACCCAGTCCGATCCGGGCGCCTGCGGTTGCGTAGCAGCGCCGTTGACGGAAGGCCTCGATGATGCCTGCGAGGGTGAATTCCTTGACCCACAAGCCAGTCATCCCCCCGCCTAGCCCCGGTGTGCGCCGATGCCCGTCGGATGTCCCGACAAAGCCTCCCCGGAATCCTCGATTCAGATGCTCGTGGAAGCACTTGGACTTGTTGATGTAGTCTCCCCACCCGCAGATCACCTCCATATTGGCCTCGCGGTTGCTCTTGGTCAGAAGGAAATTGGCGTGCTGCGTGTTCATGACGCCATCGGTCGTCTGTATCCATGCGCTGAGCGCGTCGATGGGGTCGCCAACTACATCAGACCAGCGCAGAATGGGCTGGTCGTAGGAGTGGAACAGGATCGAGCGGTGCTGCGGGATGACTGCTCCCCATCTTGCCTGGGTCCATTCGTACGCGGGCACCGCGATGAACGTGTCGTTCTCCGACCACGCCTGCTCCGCGGCCATGGTCTCGTGCCAGGCTTGGTCGCTCAGGCGTCCGCCGTAGATGTAGTCGTTATCGGTGAAGGCGACAAAATCGAGTTTGGCCTTGTCTCGTGCGTAGGCCAGCATTTCGACGAGATCCCCCTCCGCGTCGGCTGACAGGCATGTGTGCGTGTGGGGATCGCCGAAGAGCAGGCGATAGCTCTCGCCGTCGTGCGTGATCTCCCGGTCGGCGGGGTCGAAGAACGGACGGTGCAGCAAGTTCACGGCGCGCCACTGTTCGAACCCGGTGTCAGGTCTCAGAGCTGGCGCGTCCTCAACCCCGACCTCGAGCACGACCACTTCGCCACGGCCGGAGCCGCAGTCGTGCAATCCCGATTTCTGCGCCGCAACGATCAGTGTTCCCCCCCGCACTCCCTGTCTGGTGGGGACGTAGTCGAAAAAGCCTCTTTCGACAAGACGCACAGGCGTCTGCCAACTGCCATCGATCCACCGGCGAGCGCAGAGCACGCCAGGCACCTGGGTCGTTGAGCCGTCATGGGGTTCCTTGCGCTCCCACATCACCCAGACACCGCCCCGTTCGTCGGGAACGAGATAGGGTCTGCGTCGACGCCCCGGATATCCCCAGACACCCGTCTTCGGCAACAGACCGTAGCGCAGATCCGCGATGCTCTCCCGCACCCATTTTCCATCCTGAAGTCGTGCGCATTCGATCTCGTTGGCCTGATCGACGACCCCATCGTCATTCTCGACGTCCACACAGCGTATCCATGCCACCCACGGCGTGTCGTCCGCAGCGATGCAGACGGCGGGAAACAGGAGGGATGCGTCCTCGTCCCAGAACTCGTGTGTTTCACTGTCGTCCAGTGTGCACACGACGCCAAAGCTGGATGCCCCCGGGACATCCTGCAACGCATGCTGTGCACGCAGAGGACGTGTGCCCCGAGGCGTGGCGCGGTAGGATTCCCCCAATGCCCCGGGTGACCAGGGCCTGCCAACGGGCTGTGCTTTGCCGTCGGGCAGGAGGCAGAAAGTGCATTGTCCACCGTCGGACCGGTCCCAGCCGAACAAGGGGCTCCCGGATCGCGTCTCGATCCAGAGGTCATAGACATCATGCGCCACGTGCCTGCCAACCATGTCCACAAGAACTTCGATGCTGTTCATAGACCATTCTTTCCTGCTTGGGGTCCGCGCGGAAATAACTTTACA
>JAGLDW010001433.1 GCA_023145395.1 Lentisphaeria bacterium
TTTACATTTTGCTGCTGTTCATTAGAGACTTCGCCAAGGGCTTGCTGTCATTGCGTCCATCATACAGCCGCATCGTATCGGTTTCGAGTGATGTCCAAACTGGGACTCATGGCATGCGGTCATGGCTTTCGGCGTCTGTCCAGGACGTTACCGAGTGGAGAATACGACCAGTCGTGGGGGTGTTGTGCCTGCGGCTAGCAGCGTGCCGTTCGCGCAGTGGATGGCCACCAGTCTGGCGAACGGGTGTGCCCGTCGGCGAAGCGTTCCGTTCCCATCCAGGAGGAAGAGTTCGCCGTTCTTGCAGCCGGCGACCAGTTCGTGCGTGTTTGTCTCGGCGGTGGCTAGGATCGCGCTGCCGAGTTGCGCAGTCCAGACGGATTTTCCATCGATGTCGAAGGCGACGAGCGTGCCGCTGTCCGAGCCGACGGCCAGGCAGCCTCCCTGCGGAGTCCGCAGGGGGGTGAGGGAGCGGATCGGGCGGGTGAGGTTGCGTGTCCAGAGCGGCTTGACCCTTCTGCCGCGTTTCGGCGGGTAGGCGCGCAGATTGCCTCGGTTGTTGCCGCAGAACAGAGTGAGTTTCCCGTCCCCGTTCAGGTCGGCTGTGGCCACTGCGGGCAGACTGGTGCACCAGCCCTCGTTCCAGTACGTCTGGAGCTGTGTGCCCTGTTCGTCGAAGATGCGGCAGGTTCCCTGATCGCTGGTGAGCCCGTTGCCGGCGATGACGCGGAGCGTTCCCTCTCCGAAGAGGTCGGCGCTCGTGATGGTGTCGCAGATGCCATGGTCCGTGCGGAAGCGCCAGAGCTCTTTGCCCGTGTTGTCCAGGCATTGGAGGCGCATGTTGCCGGCGCCCACAAGGATTTCGGGAAGGCCATCCCCGTCGAGGTCCGCCGCGTGAATCTTGCGGACTTTCGAGCTGCCGAGGGTCCACCACAGCCACGGTTGTTCCTTGCGATGGAAGGGAATCTTCGTTTTCCATTCGAGCGTTCCGTCTGCTGCCAGCGCATAGACGTGTTCATCGTCGGAGCCGACAAGTAGTTCGTCGTGCCCATCACCATCGAGATCGCTGGCGCAGAGTGTGTGCACGGGACCACCGGTCCGGAATGTGGCGAGCACGTTTCCTTGCGGAGTCCGCAGCTCGACCAGGCCGCTCGCGTAGCCGATGGCGATGATGGCTGTCTTGCCGCTGGACCACGATTCCAGCGAGAGAGGAGGGGAGGGGAGATCCATTGCAAGGTTGGCAGTCCATTTGGGAGTAGCATCTTCATCGATCTTAGTGGTTTGCACACTGGCGGCGTCTTTCCACATTCGCTCCAGTTTTTCGCGTGGCAGATTTTGGTGGGGGCTTCCTGGAAGTGAAGATGCAATGGTGGGTGTCTGACGCTCGCCTCCTGCGGCGAGCAGCATGAGTTCCCCGTTCCAGCGCACGAGCGCCGTGTGGGAATCCACGCGCCGGTATTCGACCTCGGGCTGCTTGCCTTTGGCCGCGTAGAACACGTTCTGGAAGCAGAGGCTCTGTCCGGGTTTGAGATGGGCGCCCGCGCTTTGCTCCAAGATGTTGAGCGCTTGGTCGCGGTGCGGGCTGATGGGCAGGTAGCTCCCGAGCGTCTCCGTGTCGCGGTCCAGTGCGCTCGGCACGGAAGGGGGGAAGAGCAGGGCGAAGCGGTTTGGGGTGATGGTTTCTTCGGCCGGTCCGCCCTTGCGCACAGCCAGCTGGAGAACACCGAGATTGTGGTTGTCGGACTGTGGATTGCGCCCGACGATTTGGAGGCGGACGGTATGGGTGCCGGCGGCAAGCTTGACTGGGCCGAGATCGTGCGCGGTTCTGCGTGGAGAACCCGGGTGGAACATGTCGATGGGCTTGCCGACTGGCTCGCCGTTGAGCACGACCTGTACGATGCCGCGTCCCGCGAAATCCAGCGTGGTGATCTCAAGTCGCCCGTTGACGGCCGCGCGGATGGGCAGCTTGAGTTCGACGAACTGACCGGCGGCGTCTGTTCTGGAGAACAGGGCGTTGTGGCTGGAGATGCATCGGGTGTGCTGTCCGGAGGTGTCGCTGATCATGCCGACGAGCACATCCCCTCCCCAGGCTGCCCCGACGGTGCGCAATTCGTCCTGGGAGGATGTGAAGCGTCCTGGCGTGAGAGTCGGTTTGCCGAGGCTGCGCCAGCCGAGAACGCAGCTGTAGTCATCCTCTTCCCGCGCGGTGAGTTCGTCGAGGACGTAGGTGAATCGTCCCTTGAGCCAGATGATATGCCGCGTCCAGTCCATGCCGTTGTATTCGGGCAGGCGGGTGGCGACGTAGACTGCGTGTTCGCCGAGCTTCTCGCTGCGGACCAGCTCGGCGGCCTGGGGCACGTCCGCCTCCCCGAGTCCCTTTCTGGCGACGGTCACCGCGTTGTGGAAACTCATGGTGGGGCCATTGAAAATGTCGATCTGACAGAGCCAGCGGCGCGCGTTGGCGGAGTATTCGCAGATGGTGTTGGCGTCGTCGTAGGAGTGGCTTCCGCCTGCGGTTCCGTCGATGAGCATGTACTCGTCGTCGGGGGCGAATCCGGAGCGGATGGTGAGCTTGTCGAAGGCATTTTCGAGCTTAACCCTGCCGGTGCGTCGTAGTCCCGTCTGAAAGAAGAGTTTGTCGGCGGGGACGGCGTGGAGAGGCAGATGGTCGGCCGGGGGAGTGGGTTGGATTCCTGCGTAGAATCCGCGCAGGGGTTCATCGCTGGAGATGCCGCGCCCTCCGCGTTTTCCGAGCATGAACTGGTATCGGCCGTCCTTGAGGATCCAGGCGAGCTTCGCGAAGGGACTGCCCGGGTAGTCTCCCGGATTGGTGTCGCCGGAGAGCACGCATTCTCCCTGGTTGTTGCAGATGGCGAGGCAGCGTTCACCCATGGTCTTGGCGCGTCCGCTCGCCAGCCAGTCGCTCGCCCATTCGGGCTCCATCATGGCGATGTCAAGCGTGTTGTCGAGGCTGCCTCCGAGAGCATGCTGGCTGATGCTGTCCTCGAAGGAGCGCGCGCTGGCGAAGGGGCTGCGCCAGAAGTTCTCGAGGTGGTCGCGCCAGATGTCGGTTTCGCCCTCGAGCAACTCGCCGTAGTACTTGTGAAAATGTCTCCAGCCGAAGTAGAAGGCTCTGGCGGATCGAGTGGAATGGTTTTCGCGGCTGCGCAGCGTGCCGCGCGCGGCGACGTATTGGAGCCCCTGGTCCGAGCGCAGAATCTTGAGCAGCACATTGGCGATGCGCGCACGCTCCTCGTCGCTGAAGACGCCGCAGCTTTCCATCAGGTCCCAGG
>JAGLDW010001434.1 GCA_023145395.1 Lentisphaeria bacterium
TCGCGTCTGCCCGCTCGGTGCCAGATGTGTGCCGAGGGGTCGGCGCAGCCCTTTCCCTGTTCGACCACCAGCGACGTGTCGAGCACATCCCCGGCGGAGGCGATCAACTTGGAGAGCTGTTTCAGCAACCTGTTCCGCCCGGCCTCGTCCGACCAGGCGCCAACCAGGATGTTTCCCCCCGTTCCGAAGGGATCGACGAGGGGCCGGAGAACGTAGCCACCCTTGCCTGGAAAATTGGTGTCTTCGTAGGTGTGGAAATTTTCATAGAGTGTTGCGTGGGCGGTGCTTTCCGCCAGGTTTCCGAGGAGGATGGCATCGACAGTCTCGTGTTTTGGGTTGAATCGGTCATGCGCCCGCAGTTCGGCCATCGTCCCCCTGGCCGCAAGCTCTTTGACCAGTGTGCCCGCCTGCTTTTCTGTGTTCCTCGAGGCCACCACGACGAGAGGGGCGCCTGCCATGCGCAGTCCGCGCCGGAGAGGGCGTGCCTGTTCGAGTGGGTTGGTGGCGACGGGGCGCAGGGAGATATCGTCGAACCAGGCGGTGCCGGACGCGCCGTAGAGCCGCAGGTTCACGACCATGCCCTTCACTTCGGGCGTGAGCGAGGTCATGGAGATCCCCCGTCTCCAGTCGCGGGTGGCCACTGTGCCTTCGGATCCGCCGAGGGGAAGAATGGCGCTCTGCCCGATGCGTTTCCCCTGAGCGTCCATGTGGTAGACGTTCATCATCGCGCCGTTGCGCCCCGTCACGTTCTCAAGTTTCACCCAGGCGGAGAGCAGAAACTGCACATTCGCCTCGGTCACGGGGATGATGTCGGAGATCCAGCCGACTGTCGCGCCACCCTTCCAGGAGATCTTGAGACTGCGTTTCCCGCCGTGAACGCTTGCCACGTCCCATTCCACTGCCTCGGTGATGCTCATGGGCCTCCAGCTCAGGGGCGTGGTAGTTCCGTCCTCCGCGCCGGGGTTCGGGCAGAGATTCTCGTTCGCGCCGATCACCGTGTGGGCGATGACCGCAAGCAGGATGATGGATAGGTGTCGAATGCGCATGGGATGGCGTCCTCGTTCGATGCTGGGAGACTCACTCGCGTCCAACCACACTATGAGGTGCCAACCGGACTCGTCCACTTGAGTGTGCGCATTGCGAATCCCGCAAAACCAGTGGCCGGAGACAGGACAATGGAGCGCTGCCCCAAACCCCGCCGGGGAGCACCTGCGCTC
>JAGLDW010001435.1 GCA_023145395.1 Lentisphaeria bacterium
CGCGCAACATTACGCACCTACTCGGGGCACACGTTCAAGCTACGCGCATACGGGAGCTCTGGAGTTCGCAGGACACGGCCGTTGTGGAGCACCGCCCTCCATGATGTGCGGAGTTCGCAGTCTCTTGGCCTACCCCAGGTCAGATCACGTTGACGATGAGTTCGGCGCGGGTGCCGAGGGGGAGTCCGCCGAACTCGATGTCGAGGGGGATGACGTGGCGTCCGGGAGTCGCGTCCGGCGGGATGTCGATGCGGAATGCGAGGGATGCCTCGCTCTTGGCGGCGCAGGGCGCCTCGAGGACGGTGGGGGTCGCGGACCAGCCTTTTGGAGGCTGCGGTGCGACCGTTGCATCGCGCATCTCGGCGGCATGGTTGAAAATCTTCGTCTGAACCTCCACAGACCCTCCCGGCCTGCCATCTTGCTCGTAGGGATAGGTTGCGATCCATCGTTCATCGGTCCCGAAGTTCGAGTGTTCCCAGGGGAGCAGATCAGCGAGAAGCCGCTCGCGCTGGGCGAGTGTGTCGAGCATGAGTTCGTAGGCTTCGGATGTGAAGCGGAATCCCACATCGACATGCTGGTTGAAAACGAGGTCTGGATCAAGCTCGCGCAGAAGCCGCAGGCAGAAATCGTACCCCACTCCTTGGCCGAGCCAGTTGCGGTTCCAGGCGCAGTAGTCGTCGATGCCAGTGGGCGTCACGGCGTCGCCGGCGAAGAAGAGCGTCGGTCCGTCATCCGGCATGGCGTAGAGCCCCCCGTGGTAGAGAGTCTGCCCGGGGAAGTGGAAGGCGGTGAGGGTGAAGTTCTCCCAGCGCCAGGTCTCTCCATGTTGCGTCGGGTGGTCGACAGTGCTGGCGATGGGTGAGAGACAGGTCAGAAAATAGCGCTCCGGATGGGCGACGACATCGGCCATGACATGGTCGGTCAGGATGGGGATCTTGAAGGCTGCGCGTGCGGACTCCGCACCTTCCACGTGGTCGTGATGGTAGTGGGTGATCCAGATGGCGTCGTAGGCTGCGATTGTACCGTCGTCCAATGCCTGCTGCGCGGCTTGCACGCTCGCTTCGCAGTAGGGATCGATGAGCAGCGCGTGACCATTCTCCGCCACGAGCGCCCAGGTGGTCCCATTGAGAACGCGCACGCAGTCGGGCCGTGGGAAGGTTGGTTGCATGGGGAGCGTTCCAGCTTCTCCTCCGAATAGCTCGAAGTAGTTTGGGAAGTACCAGCGTAGAGCCGAGATATTGGTGTAGTTCCGGTAGGCCGCGGCCAGCCGTGCCCCGAGGAGTTCCACAGCGGCGCCTGGGTGGTCCATCGCCTCGCCATGTGCCGGCACAAGCTCGGCTGGCCCGGCTTCGAGCACGTGTTCGAGGCTTTGCAGCACTGTGTCGGCGGCACCGAGAAATCCATGGTAGTCGCCGACGCGGTGGCCGTTGCGCTCTTCCCAGCGTTGGAGTGTGTGGATGTCCTGGATGCGCCCGGGGGAGTGGATGAGGTCGCCGGTGAAGGCGACAGGTGGTTTGTCACCCTGCGCGACAAGGTAGGTGACGCTGCCGTCCGTGCTGCCGGGGGTCTCCAGGACGCGGATCTGGAAACCGTGCCAGGAGATGATGTCCCCTTCGACGACGGATCGGCTGACGGGCACGGGCGCGATGTGGGTCACATGGTAGGGAACATGCCCGCAAAGCAGACGCCAGCGGTGTGTGGGATTGTCCCAGTACGTCTGCGGGTCTGTGAAGAGGCTCTCTTCCGCCTGGGGCACGACGATGTCCGGGGAGAAGGCCTCCAGGAGCTGCGGGAGCCCATCCGCAAGCTCCCGGCGATGGTGGGTGAACAGAATCATATCGACACTGGTGACCCCCGCGTCCACGAGCGCCTGGGCCAAGTGCGGGTTGCCGGGATTGATGATCAGCGCCCGGTCGCCGTGGCGGACGACGCCCGCGTTGCATGCGCCTGCATGGACCGAAACCGGCTCCTCGTGCTCTGTTGGAAAGGCGATCATGTGTGTCTTCCTCGTTTCTGCGCGAATGCTCTGCCGCTTGCCCGACCATAGAAGTTCGGGTGATCCATGCCAAAGGACTATAGTTCCTGGACCTGTCGCCTGCTGTGCCAGTGTTTCGGGATCGGGGCGGAAAGCTTTTTTTCGGAATTGGCTCATTGCGGTGCGAACTCGTCCCCGATCGGGCTATGTTCCCCCGTCTGCGGATTGTTGGGTCTCCACCAGAACCAGCTCGGAAGGAAACTACGTTGGCGTATCTTGTCCTCTGTGTCCTCACCACCAGTTGCTTTGGCCTGTGCTACAAGGTGTCATCGCGGCGTGGTTGCCATGCACCCATGGTGCAGCTCTCCATGTTCACGGCGTGCGCTGTTGCCTCGGCATTGGCCGCACTGCTCGATGGTGGCTTGGTTTTGCACTCTCGCGTCGCTCTGACAGGACTGTGCGGGGGGCTATGCATGTCGGCGGCGGTCTACACGTTCTTCGCGGCCATGCGCCAGGGGGGGCTGGCTGTGGGATGGACGTGCGTGAACTTCGGGGTGGTGGTGCCGGTGGTCGCCTCGGTGG
>JAGLDW010001436.1 GCA_023145395.1 Lentisphaeria bacterium
TCCCCACGTAACTGAGGCGTTACGAGCAAGGACCAGAAGAGCTGGCATCCGGAGCCTTCCGACGGCATCTTTCGCCACGCAGGAGGAACCGAATCAGCATTGCCCAAATGGAGTGATGGACCATGACCGAGAACCTGCAGTTGCGGGATGGACGCATTCTCCGCGTGGACGTGTTGTCGCCGTCGGTGTTCCGCATTCGCGTGGACGTCACAGAGGCGTTTCGCGAGAGCGGGCTGTCCCGGTACGGCATCCTGCGCAAAGACTGGCCCGAGGTGGAAGTGACCGTCGAACAGGGTCCGGGAACCACCATTTTCCGGACAGCTGCCGGGATGCTGTCTGTCGATCTCGCCACCGGCCGGGTGGCCTTGGCGGACGCCTCTGGGAAAACGCGTGTTGCGGAGTCCGCACCGGGGCGAAACGACGGCAAGGGCTTCGATCTCGCATTGGCGCTGCACGAGGACGACCGCCTCTACGGAATGGGCGACGAGACGCGGGACCGCATCCAAAAGCGCGGACACCGCAACAAGATGGTGGTGCGCAATGTAGCCAGCTATACGCCCATCCCATTTCTGATGAGCTCACGCGGCTGGGGAATTCTGCTGAACACGACCTGGTTCCACGAATACGACGCGGGGGCGACCGACCCCGACGTGCTGCGTTTCACCGCGCCAAAGGGCGATCTCGACTACTACCTCTTCCTCGGCGACTCGCTCCCGGAACTGCTCGATCACTACACGCAACTGTCCGGGCGGCCCGCTTTGCTGCCACGCTGGGGCTACGGTCTGGTCTACGTGCACGACGAGCGCGAAGTCCGCGCCAGAGACGTGCTCTACGAAGCCCGCAATTTCCGCGACCGGGGCATCCCCTGCGATGTGATCAGTCTCGAGCCGGATTGGATGAGCAAGCACTATGATTTCTCCGTGACGAAAGCCTGGAGCGAGGAACGCTTTCACACGCCCTTCTGGCTGCAGCCGCGGCAGCAGGGCACCTTTGCGGGAGGACTCGAGAACATGGGCTTCAAGCTCAGTTTGTGGCTATGCTGCGACTACGACCTCAGCGAATATGAAGAGGCGCAGTTGAAGGAATCGGGCACTGCCTCTGACGCAGGCTATGTCGATGCCCCCACGGACCTCGAGGACGATCTGATCAAGGATCCGAACTTCGTGCCGTCGTACGTCGATACCGTCACAAAGCGGGGCGAACCGTGGTTCGAGCATCTGAAAAAATTCGTCGACGACGGTGCGCGGGCGTTCAAGCTCGACGGTGCCAACCAAG
>JAGLDW010001437.1 GCA_023145395.1 Lentisphaeria bacterium
GTTGCGTAGCGGCGGCGCAAAGATTGCCCCGCAACGAGTTGCCCGATGCGGATCTCGGCCGTGGGCTGCGGCTTCTCCTTCCTCTCCTTCGCGAGAGAGGGAGGCGCCTGCCCACGCAGGACGAAAGCACCCAGCAAAACCAGGGTGCAGAGCACCGAAGTCCCGCGTCGGCTCCATTGTCTGGCGTGGCCCATGGCGTTTCATCTCTCTTGGGGAAGTACGTTGAATTCTATGGCTGTGCGCCGGCAGGTGCTGTGCAAGCACTAACTATACTCAATCAGGCGCCGAGGGCAACTGGTCGAGTTCGGGGAGGGCAGGCTCCCGCTGAGCCGCGTGTGCGGACCCCGCAGAGCCGCGTGTGCGGACCCCGAAGGGCGTGGCCAGGATGTGGGAGGGCCCCTCCGGGCGGCGAGAACCGATAAGGTCGCGCGCGCATTATTCTACTTTGCAGGCAGACTGTTGATGTATACTTCAACGTTTGTATACCCGATGTCGCTTACGCTCGTGCCATTTCGGTCTTTGCGGTCAGCATGATGCGGTTCGCCTTTGCTATTGGAAATGCTGATCGCATCGCCGCTGCTTCCCTTCTTCTGTGTTGGGCCTCGCCGAATCCGAAGACCTCGAATGACGACATCGTGCGTCGCGACCTGCACGACAGGCCCATCGAATCCTGGATTTGCTTTGAGCATGATCCCGTCTCCCGGTGCCGTTTGCCCGGCGATCGTGACGAGTGGATCCTGGATGAGGGGCGCGAGGTTACGAGCGTCCCTCTCCATCCTTTTGTTCGGAAAATCCGTTCTCGTTTTTGGGTAGGAATCTCTGACAGGATCAACAGGATCGACAGGATGGAAACCAAGACATGTCTCCGTTCCGGATCCTTTCCGAATGTCCCATCCTGTTCATCCTGTCAATCGTGTCAAAATTCCCCGGTTTTCTTCTTCGGAGTCTGAATGACGCATGAGGTGCGGCCTATTGGACGTCGCCTCCAGTTGTCTTGTTCGATGACCCGTATCCCCCCATGTTCCACGTCAGGCTTCTAACATGCCACGTCTCGTTTGATCGGGCCAAACCGATCTGGATGTACGTGTCTACGATATGGTCTGATTTCGTCACGGTGAACCACCGGTAGTACATGCTTAGAGTGGTTCGTGAGTTGAACCCGATGGGCTTCCCGCCGAAGGGGGGCAGGAGGGGGAATATATCTGGGAGTTCCTCAGTGGGCTCACCAAGCACTGCCACGATGTCCGCTCTCGTGCGGCACTGGGCTATCCTGTCGATCTCGTCTTGAGTGAGCACCTCGCCACGATAGGACGAGGGTGGATAGTGAAACTCCCAGTTATCATGAACGGTACGCTCTGGCCAAGGCTGGAGAAGGATGCTTTGATTCGTGACGATCAGCACGTGCGGCCGGTGCCCTCCCCAGGTATCCCATTGACTGGCGGGCAGCGCGAAGCGCCCTTCGCGAGGTGCCTGCAGGAATGAGTGGAGGGACTGGTCCAGAGATGCATAGGGAGGCAGAGGATTGTAAAGCGGTGCGATTTTCCGGCCGGCGTGCATGCACTTGTGCGATTCCCTATGACCCGAAAAAGGTTTCGAAGCGTCTGCGCCCTTCCTCTGTCCCACTGTCACCCGAGCGGATCTCTTCAGAAGAAAGGAGGATGAACCGTTCTCCATTGTTCGTGAAGATGCCTGTGGTGCCGCTGCCCCCACCGTTGTTCCAGAATGTTCTAATGCGCGGGAGACCATCGGTACCAAGCGGCAAGACGCGCATCGTAGCCTTTCTTCCCCCGAGTTGGCCGATGTAGAGATAGACGTCGCCATGCTTCCGGAAAACGAGATGAGGGCCGCCGCCGTTGCCATGTAGGCTGGGACATGTCACGAAAGTTTCAGGTATCCCATCATGGTCGATATCGAGATCAAACATCTCTACCTGCCAATAATCATTTGGTCCGTCGCCGAAATTGTCAGTAGCCCACTGCGCGATATCATTGATCGGCTCGTCATACACTTCGTCGAGCTTCCAGGTGTGGTAGTACGCCAATCGTCTTGCACGGGGTCCTTGGCACCCCGCAGTGATCACACAAAGAATCAGTAGATGAAGGAATCTCATATTCTGCAACGAAGTAGGGATTATGCGGCGCGAAGCCGCCGCATAATCCCAGTTGAACTAGGCCATTCTGGGTACCGGGGGGATTTAGTGGAGTTCCTCCCCCGTCGATGGGAGAAAGATAGGGGTGGCGTGGGGGGAAAGCAACAGGGAGGGGCGCTGGGGACAATGGGAGAGGCGCGGCCCCCTGCATTCGACCGGCGGCGGGGCGCCTGTCATCCAGATCGCGACGAGATGGCTGCGCGTGCAGCGTGGAACGGCACGAGGGCCCCACCAGCCGTAGTAGCGCACTCTGTGGAACTCGGCGGGCAGCGTGCTGGAGTGCAGGGGTGGCAACCTGGGCAAGCAATAAATGCGGTGCAGGACTACATGGGGCACGAGAACTTGGAGACCACGAAGATCTATACGCATGGGGCGTGTGAACTCATGCCGAAGGCGGAAAGTCCCCTGGACAGGCTGTTCTAACTTGGTGAACCTTCGGGTCACACCGAACACCCTCTTTCGGGAGTGCGAGGGTGTGGATTGACGACCGTCTGCGAGCGCTTTTCAGCGCTGTCTTTGTCGGGTAGGGTATGAATCGATTCCACATGGTCTCTGGCAGTCCGGCCATTGCTAGTTGATCCCGCACAGGAGAATGGGAAGTGACCAGCGAGCGTTTGTCCAAACAACTTGAGTTTATCGTCGAACTCGACCTTCTGAAGGGGGTTGGGCGTCAGTCCTATGTGCTTGGTGGGGCACGCAAGGAGAATACAGCGGAGCATAGTTGGCACGTGGCTGTCATGGCGCTTCTTCTCGTGGAATACGCGCGCGAGCGAGTGGACCCATGCCGAGTTGTGAAGATGCTGCTGCTGCACGATGTGGTGGAAATCGACGCCGGGGACACCTTTTTGTACGACAAAGCGGGGAATGCCAGCAAGGCTGCTCGGGAGGGTGAAGCCGCCGATCGCATTTTTGGTCTCCTTCCCGATGATTCGGCTGTGGAATTGCGGGCGTTGTGGGAGGACTTCGAGGCGGCCGAAACGGCGGATGCGCGCTTTGCCGCCGCCATCGACAGATTCCTGCCGCTCTTTCATAATTGTCTGTCGAATGGCATGAGTTGGGCCGAGCATGGCATCCGGCGCGCCCAGGTGGAACAGCATATCCGCCCAGCCATTGAACGCGGTGCCAAGGGACTTTGGGAGCGTGCTGAAGTCATGCTTGACGAGGCTGTCGCGAAGGGGATTCTAAAGCCGTAGGCCCACCCAAGCCACGGATCATGCGGAAACCTTCCCGATTCGCGGGCTTGGCCGCAAGAAGTTCAAAGGAGAGAAACATGCAGAACATGCATCATTCCGACTATCGTGCCTTGGTCGAACCTTGGGTAAAGGCTGCTCGACGGCATCTCTATGCGTTGCCTCACGCTCCTGCGTTCGTCTGCTACGGCATCGGCAATCACGGGCATTGGTCCTACCAGGCCAACGACACTGCGTTCGCCGCCTTCGCGACGCTGGCGGCAGACCCCGAGACCGACCTGGAGCGGGTCGGCATGAGCCGCGACGAACTGATAGCCACCGCCCTCGGCATGGCGCGTTTCACGCTTGGCACCCACATCGCGAACGGGGAGCAAAGCACGGATGGGGAGCCTTGGGGGCATTCCTGGATCAGCGTTCTCGGGCTCGAGCGCATGATGCACGGACTCGATGCATTGGCCGAGCATTTCACAGAGCGCGACCGCGAGAGGATGCGGGCCATGATGCTCTCCGAAGCGGACTGGCTTCTCACTGGCTGGCCGGTGGTGGGCGGCGTGGATGCCCGCGATGGCAAGAATCATCCGGAGAGCAACATGTGGAACGGGGCGTTTCTGCACCGCACTGCTCTGTATTATCCAGATGCTCCAAACGCCGATGCCTGGCGCGAGCAGGGAACACTCAATCTGCTCAATGCCATCTCCATTCCCTCCGACGCCGAATCCGAGATGCTGTACGAGGGACGTATGCTCAAGGAGTGGCATCGGGGCGCGAATATGTGCGAGAGCATGGCATGCCACCACCACGCCTACCTGAACATCGGCTACATGGTGGTCACTTTGTCCAATTTGGCCATGTACCACTTTGCCTGCCGCAGCCGGGGCGCGGAGGCGCCCGAGGCATTGTACCACCATGCCGCCGATCTCTGGGCAGTCGTCAAGCGCTGCACCTTCCCGGACGGACGCCTGCTGCGCATCGGCGGAGACACCCGCGTGCGCTACTGCTACTGCCAGGACTACGCCATCCCCGTCTGGCTTTTCGCGCGAGACTACCTGGGCGACACGGATGTCGAGGGTTTCGAGAAGGGCTGGCTCGCTCAGGTTGGTACCGAAATGACCCACAATCCCGATGGTTCGGCACTTGGCGAGCG
>JAGLDW010001438.1 GCA_023145395.1 Lentisphaeria bacterium
TGGCGGCGCATGTTTGCGGAGTTCGCAGGCTCTCCAGCATCGGACTCAAAGCCGGACTGTGACGGGCAGTGGGAGGACGAGTTCCACGGCATGCAGCTGGTGCGCAGCACCCGGCGCATCTGCTCTTGGGTGTGGGAGGCGGCCGAGCGTCCGCAGGGGCTCGTGCTGCCCACGAACGACAGCTCGCTCGCAGAGTGGCGAACCAATCTGGCGGGGCGCGTCTCGGGACTCGGAAAGGTCAACAACTGCACCTATCACGCCCCGAACACCACCTCATTCGACGGGGGATTCGTCACTTGCGGTAGAAGCGTCATCCGCACCTCCGGGCACGCTGCCGAGGGAGAGTTCGACGCCGACATCGCCACCATCGACATCGCCTTCGCCGCGCTGCCGGACGACCGGACCACTGTGGTCATGCAGAGAGCGCGCGTCATCCATCGTGTCTTTCTGCGCGAGGTGAAAGGGCTCGCGCTGCACCTGCCCAACGACGTCCACAACGGGGGATTCCGCAGCTACCAGACATCCGACCGCGCCTTCACCACCCGCATGTGCCCTGGTGCGGATGAGTTGGTTCCGGTCAATGGCGACTGGCTCAATGTGGACGACAGACTGGGCGTGGTCCGCGCCTACGGTCTCGAACATCTGGGGGTCTTTCGCCCCGCAGACCGCCAGATCAGCATCAAGGGAGGAAAGACCGCCGGCCTGCTCTACGTCGACGAGATCGTCACGGTATGCCAGAACGGCACGCGGGTCTACAACGCTGGCGAGACCTTGTTCGATCTCGGCTGCGCCCTGTTTCCCGGGAATAGCGAGACTACGCGAAACGCGGCTTCCCAGATTGGCGCGATCGAAGTTGATGGCGACGACGTGCGTGCGATGTCGGTCGGCGGCGCAGATGGCGTTCGCTATCTGGCGGTGGCCAATTTTGGGGAGGAGCAAGCATGCGTATCGCTCTCTGCGGACTCCGCATTGACGGATGTCGCCACCGGCGAGAAGGTATCGACGACGCGCGGTGCAGTCGTCCTGTCCATCGCCCCGCTCACCATGAGAATCCTCTGCTGAACAGGGCCATTGTATCGTGTTGGGTGTGTGTGTTATCCGGAGTTCACACGCTTGAGGTTGACGCCGCGCAGCGCGAACCTGTGCCAGTGATGCAGGGCATGCTCGCGGTCCGGGGCGTCCCGCACCACTGTCTAGCAGTTCGCAGATGCGGCGACTCCCTGCTACCTGTGTGTTCTTGGTTCCCATTTGTGTTTGTTCGTGTTCATTCGTGGTTTGCCCTCTTCCTCCTCCGCGCCTCTGCGTCTTGAGTGAGCCTTGCGAACGGGCGCGAGAAATCTCTTTCTTTTTTCGTGTGTGCCATCCTCCTTGCATGTTTTCGCTGTTGCAGAATGGGGCAAGAGTGCCAAAGTAGTGGAAACGGTCGTCATGCGAGCGAGTGGTTTCCAATAACGGAGAGGAGTAGAAATCATGATTACGGAACTAGTTCTCCTACTTGGCTTTCTAGCTTTCCTGTGCATACGCACGGATTTTATCTCGCGGCGCTGGGTGTTTGTCATTGCCATTCTGGCGTGGGGTGCCGCGCGTTTCTGCACGGAATTCAATTTCAGTGGTGAGCAGTACACCTATGGGACGCTCGTGTCCTATGGGGCGGCTGCAGGTCTGGTCGTGTGTCTGCTAGCCATGTTTTTTGCCTGTTCAGGGGATGCTGGTTCGGCAAAACACGATGGACAGGAAGGCGTTGGGGAACTGTCATCTGGAGAATCGGACGAATCCCCAGGGCAATCACCATCCGCACGAATTGAGAGTCTTCTCAGCGAAAGGGACTAGGACGTGGCATTCAAGATCTGCAACGTGGGCTGCGGCGGGCTTTCGAACCGGGCGCATGGGCCATCGTTTCGGCACTACGCGGACACGCATGACGACATTTTCCTAGCGGCGTGCTGCGATGTGGACGGCGCGCGCGCGAATGCCTACCGGGAAACTTTCGGCTTCGAACACGCCTACACGGACTTTCGCGAGATGCTGACCAAGGAGCAGCCGGACGCTGTCTGCCTGATGGCGCCCGTATCACTCACCTGCGAACTGTCCTGCGCCATCATGGAGATGGGCTATCCGCTTCTCATGGAGAAACCGCCGGGCCTAGACGGGGAGGAGTGTCGCAGGATGGTCGCGGCTGCAGAGAGTAGCGGTGTGCCCAATCAAGTCTCCTTCAACCGGCGCTACGCCCCCTTGGTCTGTGAACTGAAGACGCGCCTGGCGGCGTTCGAATCCGGCGCCATCCAAAATGTGCGATATGATTTTTTCCGCATCAACAGGCGGGATGCCGACTTCTCGACCACCGCAATCCATGGAATCGACACCACCAAGCACATTGTGGGATCGGACTACACCCGCATTCGCTTCCGCTACCAGGAACTGCCCGACTTGGGACCCACCACCGCAAATATCTACCTCGACTGCGAGTTCGCCTGCGGCGCCACCGCGCACGTGAACTTCTGCCCCATCACGGGCGTGCTGATCGAGAGAGCCACCGTCTGCCTTCACGACCACACGTTCTTCCTCAACATCCCCATCTGGGGCGCCTATGACTCCCCAGGTCGTTTGACGCATATCGTCAAGGGGGAGACGGTGGAGGATGTCGCTGGGGACGAGGTGTGCGATGCGGAGTGCATGTACATCGCCAGCGGATTCTATGGAGAGAATGCGGCTTTCTTCGACGATCTTAGAGCTGGTCGCCGCCCTGCGGGTGATGTCAAGAGTGGGCTGCAGTCCGTCGAGATTGCCGATTGCATGCGACATCGGCTCCCGGAATATGTCCGCGCTTGACGCGGGGACGCTCAAACCCGTTCGAGCGTTGCCT
>JAGLDW010001439.1 GCA_023145395.1 Lentisphaeria bacterium
AACAGCTGCCCGTGGAGCAGGGGTTTTCTGCATCACAGGCAGCGCCACGGCAAGTGCCTTGATCGCAATCGTCGCCGTTGGGGCAGAGCCGAGGGTTGTTGCAGGACATGCTACTGAGGCAATCTCCGTGCTCCCAACAATCGCCGCCCACGCAGAGGCTACCCGAACAAACGGTGCCGGTGGGGCAGGGGGTTTCAGCGTCACAGTATCCCCCGCTGCATGTGCCGGGGTAGCAGCCATAGTCCGAGCAATCTCCGTAGGTGACCTCGGTGGGGTAATCGTCCGGATTGGCATCCCAGGAACCATAACAAGAGTTCCAGGAGCGAATGTCGCCTGTGGCGTCCAAAGGCGCGGCCATGATGCGGTTGTAGTAACCCCAAACCAGGAGGAAGCCACCATCGGCCTTGGCCAGATTGGGATAGCTTCGGTTGTCTTGACACCAGCCGAACCAGGAGTGCCAGCCCCAGTCATCGCAACTGTTCAAGGGGTTGTGGAGGCCTCCCGTGTAGCCGGTGGTGCCCACAGTACGGAAGAAGATGCCGCCATTTTGGCTGTACACCACCCCGAAGACGTTGCGATCGGAATCCCAGGTCAAGTCCGGATGGATGGCGTCGGTCCAATGCCAGGTATTGGTGTCGCGCCAGGAGATGCGGATGTCTTCATCATCTTCCAGGCCGCCTGGGCAAGTGGCACCCTCCGGACAGTCTTGGCGCGTCATACACGAGTCCTTTTGACAAGCGTAGTCGGCGGGGCAGTCGTCGGCGTTGCCGCAAGAGGGGAGAATGCAGTTGCCGCTGCTGCAAGGTGAACCCTCGGAGCAACCGGTGGAGTTGCAGGCCTGGCCGCTGGGGCAATCCGAGTGGAGGGCGCAGCTGCTCTTGCAGATGTGGTCCACTTGATCGCAGGTCTGACCGCTTGGGCAGGCACCCCAGGGAGTGCAGGGTTGTCCACTGCAGTTGCCGTCGTCGCAATAACCACCCATGCAGTAGCCTGTTGAGCAGGTGCCGTCTTGTTCACAAGAGCAGGTGGAGAAGTCGTTGGGATCAGTACAGGTAAAGCGGCACTGTCCATTCACGTCCAGGTCCGGTCCGGCCTTGTGGGTCACCCAGTCGTAGAAGACCTTTTTGATGTTTTCGCCGCCATCGTCCGAGTCCCGGTTGTCTTCCCAAACGAAGCCGATGCTCATGCTGTTGCCCGCCCTTGCCATGCGGGCATTGGAGCGGTTTACGTCCTCGGCCGTGATGTTTCCGTGCAGCATGGTGCATTCGCAGCCATTGTCGATGTCGCCATCCACATCCAGGAAGGGCCAGCTGCACTTGACGATTTCGCATTCATCGTATTTGCAGCGGATGGTCATGGCACCAGGCGGCACCTCGTCCACGGGGCAATCGCCCGCGCAAGATTGGCAGCTGAATTTTACACAGCCGCCCGCGCCGCATGTCTCTCCATCGCCGCAGTCGTTGTCCGATTCGCATGGCTGACCGGTGGGGTTTTCCATGCACCAGCACATGAGATCCGCCACATCGCAGGTGTTGCCGCAATTGCCGCCTTGGCAGATGTCGCCGGACGGGCAGCTGTGATTGCAAACACCGCAGTGGTTGACGTCGGAAGAGGTATCCACGCATGCCCCGGAGCAGTTCTCCAGGCCGTCACTGCAATCTTCGTCGCAGCTGCCCTGGTTGCAAACCAAACCACTTGAACAGCCGTTGTTGCACTCGCCGCAGTTCTGTGGGTCCTGGTCGGTGTTAACGCAGGTGTTGTTGCAGGCGGTGAGGTCGTCCGGGCAGTCGCTGCCACAGCTGCCGTCCACGCAAACCATGGTGCCTGGGCAGCTCTCGCCGCATTCTCCGCAGTTGTTGGGATCGCTGGATGTGTCGACGCAGCCACCGGCGCAAGCTTGTTCGCCGTAACCGCATTCATCCACACAGGCACCACCGGAGCAAACCTGACCCTCCCAGCAGTGCTCGTTGCATCCGCCGCAGTTGGATGGGCTGGCGTCCAATGAGACACAGGCCCCGTCACATTCCACCAGGTTGCCACTGCATTCCAGATCGCAGTGGCCGTTGTTGCAAACCGTGTCGGCGGCACAGGAGTTACCGCAGGTGCCGCAGTTGCCCGGATCGCTGTTGGTGTCCACACACGAGCCGGAGCAGCTGGCGTAGCCGGGTTCGCATTCGTAGACACAGGTGCCGCGCTGGCAGGCCATGCCCGGGGTGCAGGAACGACCGCAGCCGCCACAGTGATTGGGATCATCCGAGATGTCCACGCATTCGCTGCCACATTGTTCCATACCATCCGCGCAGGTCTGTTGACATGTCCCGTCCACGCAACTTTCGTTGGCGGCGCAGAATTCGTGGCATGTACCGCAGTGCCTGGAGTCATGCTGCAAGTCCACACAGTAGCGATCGCAGTTGGTGAGACCGTCCTGACAGTCGTCCATGCAGGTGCCGCTGGAACAGACCTGGGTGCCTGGACATGCGTGGCCACAAGAGCCGCAGTTGTAGGGATCGTTGCTTACGTCCATGCAGGAGCCGCTACAGGAAACGTTGCCGTCCAGGCAGTCGTTCATGCAGACACCGCCATCGCAGACCAAACCAGCGCCGCAGCGGTTCATGCAGGCGCCGCAGTTGTTGATGTCGGACACCG
>JAGLDW010000144.1 GCA_023145395.1 Lentisphaeria bacterium
CCCGTCTCGTCGAGCCAGTCGAGCACCCGTCCCACATTGTCGTCCACCGAGGCGACGCAGCGGAGGTAGTCCTTGATGTAGCGCTGGTAGAGCCAGCTCCGCCACTGGTTGGGTCCGGTGAGGCTGACCTTCTGACCGTCGGTGGTGGTCACGACTCTTGTTTCGCCCTCGGCCGGAGGCGCCATGTGGTTCTTGCCGAAAGGCTGGCTCTGCTCCTCGAACGGCTCGATCTTGACATCTGTGGGGATCATGTGCCGGTCGATGCGCATTTGGGCCTCGCGCGCCGCTTCGGCTCGGTTGCTGTAGTCATCCTCGAACGTGTCGGGTTCGGGAATGTCCACGCCCTCGTACATGCGTGCGTGCTTCTCGTCGGGCTCCCAGGGCCGATGCGGCGCCTTGTGATGGTAGGTGAGGAAGAAGGGCCGTTCCTCGTCACGCGCGCCAAGCCAGTCCAACGCGAGGTCGGTGATGATGTCCGTGGTGTAGCCTTCGTAGCGCACTTTCTCGCCATCGCGCACCATTTCGGGATCGAAGTAGGGTCCCTGCCCCTGGAGAATGTTGTAGTGGTCGAAGCCAGTGGGCCAGTGCGCCTCGCCCTGCCCAAGATGCCACTTGCCGATGCACGCCGTCTGATAGCCATTGCGCTGGAGGATTTTCGCCACGTTTTCCTGGCGATTGTCGAGGTGGGCGCCGATGGTGGTCACGCCGTTGACATGATTGTAGGTGCCAGTGAGAATGGAGGCGCGGCTTGGCTCGCAGATCGAGTTGGTGCAGAAGCAGTTGTCGAAGCGCACTCCCTCGTTGGCGATGCGGTCGAGATTTGGAGTGGAGTTGATGCGGCTTCCGTAGCAACTCATCGCGTGCGCCGCATGGTCGTCGGTCATGATGAACAGAATATTCGGCCGGGAAGCACTCACGCTAATCTCCTCATTGTGGTCGTCGCGGAATGTAACGGGTTGGCACCCATCCCACAAGCTTGGCCGCTCCCCCGCGAACTCCGCAAATCATCCCGGAACATCCAATTCAAGTCCGTCATAGGCCAGGCGGACATGAGGTGGCAGACCGGCTTCGATCTGCGCATGATCGACATCATGGGTGAGGTGGGTGAGGAAGGTGCGGCGCGCACCGATGCGTTCGGCGGCCTCGATCGCCTGGCCAATGCTGAAGTGTGTTCGGTGGGGTTTGGGTCGCAGCCCGTCGATGATCAGCGTGTCCACCCCCTGCAATTGCTCGAGTGCGCGGTCCGGCACGCCGCTGCAGTCGGTGAGATAGGCGAACCGGCCGATACGATAGGCGTGGATGGGCCGTTCTCCATGCAGGATCTCAATCGCCTCGACCCGCGTGTCTTCGACCTGGGCTGTTTCCCCGGCAGCGAGGGGATGCAGTTCCAGCCGGGGAATGGAGAATCCAAGGCGAAAATCCGGATCGCCGAAGATATAGGGACAGCGCGCACGAATCATCTCCAGGGCGTCCGCTGGGCCATAGACCGGCAACGGTTTCCGCTGCATCTGCGTAAACGTGCGCAGGTCGTCGATCCCCTGCACATGGTCTGCATGGTCATGGGTGTAGAAGATGGCGTCAAGGCGGCGGATTCCGTGTCGCAGCACCTGCATTCTCATCTCCGTGGCGGTGTCGAACAACAGGTTGACGCCACCTGTCCGGATGAAGATGGAGGAGCGTGTTCGCTGGTTGCGGGGGTCATCCGAAGTGCAGACCGCACAATCGCAGCCGATCATCGGCACCCCGTGCGACGTGCCGGTTCCCAGGCAGATGACATGGACGGTGTCTGTCTCCATCTTTGGTTCCCTAGCCATCCAGTTCGAGCAGACGGATGGCATTCTCCCTGGCGATTTTCTGAAAAACCATCTCGCTGAGCTTTCCCTCGTCGCGCAGATCGACGAGGAATTGCGCCAGGGGCATGTCCTGATCGAAACGGCAGATGTCGGTGCCGTACATCAGCTTGTCCTGGAACTCGTTGATGAAGACGACCGCGTAGTCGGGATCGCGCATGAGCGCATTGCCTCCGCTGCCGGCCGAGAGATCGCCGTACATGTGTTCGTAGGTGCGCAGCAGTCGCGGCACCACTCCCTCCTCGGTCACCGGATAGTTCGGGTAGCCGCAGCGGTCGGCTGGCGTGCGCAGTGCGGCCATCTCGGCCCAGAACTCCGGGCCATGTCCAAAGAACTTCAGATTCGGGAAGGTCTGAAGGCAGGTTTCGAGCTGAGGCAGTCCCGGATCGTCGTACAGGCCGTAGGTGCCGCCAATCGAACTGGCGGTGTCGAAGGTCAAGGGCATACCCACGTCCTGCACATGCCGGAACATGTTCTGCACGAGCGGATGGAGAAAGGGCAGATTCGGCATGAACTCGCCGACGCCCCTGCAGCCCTTGTCGCGGTAGTGGCGCAACCACAAGTCCAGCGGCGCCGAGGCGGAATTGGTGATGGCTCGCGGATCAATGTTGCAGAAGGGAATGAAGCGCCCTCCCGAGTTCTCCGCCATCTCCAGAATCTCCTCGTTGGATTCCGGCAGGTAGACCTCCGGCCCGATCAGGGGCAGAAGGACGCCTCGCTCGATCCCCATCTCATCGTAGCGGGCCAGTAACTGGTCCGGCTGGCAGAAGGTCGTATGCCCATCCTGCGGAGGACCGGGGATACGATATGCGTGCGCATGGATGTCGATGAACATTCTTGGACCTCGTTATTTTGCGAACCAGTTTTGGACAATAAGGGAGATGTTCCAGTGTGTCCGCGCAAGGGCGTGCTGTCAACCCGGTCCGGATGAAATACATGGCCGCTCGCGGGCCACGATTTGCGGGTCCGCGTAGGCTTGGTCTCCAGGCCGGACTGCCTTCCGCTCTGCATGTCGGCTCTGGAGAGCCAATCTACGGTGTCTTGCGGAGTTCGCAGGGCACGGCT